>RFNL01000356.1 GCA_009927195.1 Betaproteobacteria bacterium
CAACCCATTCATTGCCGCTGTTCAGCAGGACTTGAACATACTCAATCAGAAGTACACGCCCCTGTCAACGGCCGACATGCGCAATGAAAAAGCCATGCTCTTGAGTGCCATCAACAATTTGGCACTGGACATGGAAAGGCTCAACCGTGGCATGGTGCTGTCGATTGAGCGCTGCAGGAACAATTACGTCCGCGCCATGAAAAAAGGGTATCAAACCTTTGAGAACCTTCACAACCAGGATGCTGACAACATCGAATTCAAACTTTCATTGGCCAAAAAAGTATTTGAGGCCATGAAAGCACTGCCGCCGCCGCTGTCTGCCGTGGGGACTTTGGGCGAGGGCATTGCCGGGCAGCTCAAAACTGAGCGATATGCAGGTCATGCCGATGCCTTATCGCTGAAGATGCCAGAGGCCACCGGCATGATGAAGACCATTCAAGATTTGGCCGAAAAATTCGATGAAGCCAAAACCTTGAATGTCGCCCCATCCAAATTGGGCGGGTACGGAAATTTTGAAGCCCAGTTCGAACTGCTGTTTCGCAGCTTTGAGCAAAACGTGGATCAGGCTTGGAAGGACCAGACCAAACTCATCATTGATACCAACGCCCGAACCAGACTGGCCAATGAGTTGGCGCAAGCCACCACCAAAGCATTCAATGGCGGACAGCCAACGCCAGGCATCATCAATCAGCGGGCTCTGGGCGTGGTCAGGGAACTCAACGACCGCATGCGTGATATCCAAAGCCTGTTCAACCCCGTCACACAACTGCGCGACAGCGTGAACTTGGCGCAAGCTGCCACCTGGATTTGCCTGCAATTCATTTGTGACTATGCCCTGAGTGGGTTGTGCAAAGTCGACGAAAAGAAACCTTTTTCAGAAATCAAGGCCAGTGATCTGGCGAGCAAAAATTTTGGCGAACCATTTCTGGATTTCATGGATCAACACCTGGGCATCATCGAGAAAGACAAAATGGGCGCCCAGGGCAAGCGCAAGACCAAAGACATCTTTGCATCGGGAAAAATCCCCTGGCAAGGCCACCCCACCCACAAAGTGGCATTGTTCATGTACCTCGATTGGGCACAGCGCAACCTCAATCCCATGCGGCTGATCACCGCGTCATTGAGCGGACAGCCCGACATCGACTTTTTAAAAATGTCGCAAGACTACATCAAGAAATTGGGTCCCGCGATTGACCAAAATGCAGAAGGTGCATTTTTGGGTATGGGCCACAGAACGGTCAAAGGCAGTGTGGCCGATTTGGGTGTCTATGGCTGACCAATGAACAAATTGATCGAGATGTCTGGTGCATTTACTTTTCAAGCTATCTTGGCGTCCATTTGTCAGTTAACGTGTTCAGAAATACCACAACATCATCGATCTCCAAGTCACTTAAAGCGGGTTCATCGCCAGGACCCCTGTTGTATGGGCCCTCGGAGATATTTACGTTTTGGCGATAAATAGCAGGCAAATCATCAAACTTTTCGATAGAGCCATCTGAATTTCGGGGATACCATTTCTCTGGATGGGTATCGCGTTGAACATAAAAAGTTAAAACATCTTTGAGCGTTTTAAATTTTCCGTTGTGAAAATATGACTTTCTGAGCGCCACATTGCGAAGCGTGGGGACTTTAAAGGCCCCGCAAAGATCGGTACGGTCTTTTAATCCATCACGGCCACAAAGCCCTAGGTCAAAGTATGTGGGATCAGCGTTAGCCAAGATCTCTTTGTTTCGAGGTACGCCAAGGTTGTCGTAGGTGAAATCGGTGAACAGTGGATGGCGGCCATCTGCCGACTTTGTTGAAGTGTGGCAAGAAGCGCAGTTTCCTTTGTCAGGGTCATTGAAGAGCGCCAAGCCCCTTGCCTCTTGCGCTGTAAGAGACGCTTGTCCACGCAGAACTGCATCGTATTTGCTGGTGAAACTGTTGAATACAGTGTCTTCCAGTTGAAACTGTTGAAGCGCCAAAGTTAACTTTTCAAATGCCAAGTCTGCGTTTTGAAAAATGTCTTGA
>RFNL01000447.1 GCA_009927195.1 Betaproteobacteria bacterium
GGCCAATGCCGAGGAGCGGGACACCCGCGGATTCATCTCTATGACGATCATGCGGCCGTCCTTGGGATTGACGGAAAACTGCACATTCGAGCCGCCCGTGTCCACGCCAATTTCACGCAACACGGCCAAACTCGCATTGCGCATGATTTGGTATTCCTTGTCGCTCAAGGTTTGGGCCGGAGCGACAGTGATGGAGTCACCGGTGTGCACGCCCATCGGGTCCAGATTTTCGATGGAGCAAACAATGATGCAGTTGTCCGCCTTGTCGCGAACCACCTCCATCTCATACTCTTTCCAACCCAACAAAGACTCCTCTATCAACAACTCATTGGTGGGAGAGGCTTCCAGACCGCGTTTGCAAATGCTTTCAAACTCTTCGGCGTTATAGGCGATACCGCCGCCGGTGCCGCCCAAGGTGAAGCTGGGGCGAATCACAGTCGGAAAACCCACAGTCTTTTGCACCGCCCAAGCCGCTTCCATGGAGTGGGCGATGCCAGAGCGGGCAGACCCCAAGCCAATCTGGGTCATGGCTTCTTTGAACTTTAGCCGGTCTTCGGCTTTGTCAATCGCCTCGGGGCTGGCCCCGATCAATTCGACCTTGTACTTTTCGAGCACCCCTTGACGCCACAGGTCCAAGGCGCAATTGAGCGCCGTCTGTCCTCCCATGGTCGGCAAAATCGCGTCAGGGCGTTCTTTGGCGATAATTTTTTCCACGGTTTGCCAAGTGATGGGCTCGATATAGGTCACATCGGCCGTGGCCGGGTCGGTCATGATGGTGGCCGGATTGCTGTTGATCAAAATGACCTTGAAGCCTTCTTCGCGCAAGGCTTTACAGGCCTGAACGCCAGAGTAATCGAATTCGCAGGCCTGCCCGATCACGATGGGGCCCGCGCCAATGATGAGGACGCTGTGGATATCGGTGCGCTTTGGCATGCTTAAATCTCGGTATACCGCTGGGGTGAAGCCCACGTGTCAGCGGGGCAGTGTGAAAAGGTGGGCGCGGGATTGCATTGGCTCATGCCCTGTCCTTCATCAAACCGACAAAGCGGTCAAACAAATAGGCCACGTCGTGCGGACCCGGTGATGCCTCTGGGTGTCCTTGAAAACAAAAAGCAGGTCGGTCGGTGCGGGCCAGGCCTTGCACCGTGCCGTCAAACAAGCTGACGTGGGTGGCACGCAAATGGGCCGGCAAAGTGTTGGCATCGACTGCAAAACCATGGTTTTGGCTGGTGATTGAAACCCGGCCCGTGTCCAATTCCTTGACCGGGTGGTTGGCACCGTGGTGGCCGAATTTCATCTTGAAGGTTTTGGCACCACTGGCCAGGGCCATGATTTGATGGCCCAGGCAAATGCCAAAGATGGGTATGCCCGCTGCCATGACGGCTTGGGCGGCCTCAATGGCGTAATCGCAGGGTTGCGGGTCGCCAGGACCATTGGATAAAAACACACCGTCGGGCCGCTTATTGAGCACTTCTTGCGCTGGGGTTGTGGCCGGCACCACCGTGAGGCGACAGCCACGCTGGGCCAGCATGCGCAAAATATTGTGCTTGATCCCGAAGTCATAGGCCACCACATGAAAAAGCGGTTTTGACTGGTGACCATGACCTGTGCCCAACTGCCACTCGGTTTGATGCCATTCGTAGGATTGACGCACCGACACCCTTTGGGCCAAATCCAGGCCCGCCATGGGTGGCGCAGTCAGCGCAGCGGCCAAGGCTTTCTGGCACCATTCAGCATGGATGGTTTCGCCCTCGGGCAAACCCATGATGCACCCGTTTTGGGCCCCATGGGTGCGCAAATGGCGGGTCAATTGGCGGGTGTCTATGCCGGCAATGCCCACTGTGCCGGCCGCCACCAGATATTGGGACAAATCTTGTTGGCTGCGAAAATTGGATGCCGCCAATGGCAGGTCTTTGATGATCAAACCAGCGACATGGATTTGCTGGTTTTCCACATCCTCGGGGTTGGTGCCGTAATTGCCAATGTGGGGATGGGTCAGGGTAACCAGTTGCTGGCAGTAGCTGGGGTCGGTGAGGATTTCCTGGTAACCGGTGATGGCGGTGTTGAAAACCACCTCCCCCACCGTCGTGCCCGTGGCACCGATCGACTGCCCCTGCCACAGCGTGCCGTCCGCCAGCGCCAAGATGGCCGCGGGATATTTCCCCTTTAAAGACAAAAGCACTGGGTTCTCCGTGGTTCGGTGACGCCCCAGCGCGTTCAAAAATTCCCACAGAAATCAGGTTTCGGTGGGATTTGCGTCGCTGCTTGTGAAAGGGGATGCTTGGATGCGAGCTGGGGGCGTGCGGTTTGATGCGAAAAGCACATCATTGTAACTGAGGGGGTGGGACAAGCCATTGAGAACCCAGCTCCGTCACATCCCTTCCAGGCCATCGCTGTTGGCATCGCCCACACCCACCAAGGTCAAACCAAATCCCAAAGGTCTGAGGTCTGGCTCAACAACCAGTCCTGCGCAACCGACCCGCAGCGCTGGCATGCA
>RFNL01000085.1 GCA_009927195.1 Betaproteobacteria bacterium
AATAAGTCCGCGATTTTAGCCGTGCGGACACACCGGCGGTTTTACAGGGTTTGCCCTTTGTCAAGACATCCACATGCCGCCATTGACATGCAATTCTTGACCCGTGACATAACCCGCTTGGGGGCTGGCCAGGTACAGCACCGCATGGGCCACATCCTGGGGCTGTCCGAGTTGACCCAATGGAATTTGGGCCAATAAAGCCTGTTTTTGTTCGGTCGCCAAACCAGCGGTCATGTCGGTTTCGATGAAACCAGGTGCCACACAGTTGACAGTGATATGGCGCGAACCCAACTCGCGGGCCAATGCCCGGGTCAAGCCTGCCACCCCCGCTTTGGCGGCTGCGTAGTTGGCCTGACCAGGGTTGCCGGATGCACCCACCACGCTGGTGATGTTGATGATGCGGCCATAGCGCTGTTTCATCATGGGCCGAATCGCCGCGCGGGACAAACGGAAAACGGCGCTCAAGTTGGTGCCAAGCACGGCATCCCAATCTTCGTCCTTGAGTCGCATCGCCAACATATCGCGGGTGATACCGGCGTTGTTGACCAAGATCTGCAATCCACCCATGTCCTTGACCAAGCGATCAACCAGCGCATCGGTGGCAGAGCCATCGTTGACATCGACCACCTGCGCCAGGCATCCGGGGTAGGTCGACAAGGCCTGGGCAATGGTTTGGGCCCCCGCCTCGGTGGTGGCCGTCCCCACCACCCGCACCCCTTGCTCGGCCAGTGCCTTGGCGATGGCGGCGCCAATGCCGCGCGTGGCCCCGGTGACCAAGGCCACCTGAGCTTGCAAGCTGGTCTGGTTCATGCCAACACCTCCAAAGTGTGTTGCAAGCTGGCCGGGTCAAACACCCCAAGCGAGGCCACATCGGGGGCGATGCGACGGTTCATACCCGTCAATACCTTGCCGGGGCCGCACTCGACCACATGGGTGATGCCGCGCCGCTGCATGGATTGGATGACCTCGACCCAACGCACCGGGCCAAAAGCTTGCCGGTACAAGGCATCGCGGATTTCGCCCGCGCCGCTGGGGCTGGCCACATCAATGTTGTTGATCAACGGGATTTGCGGTGTTTGCAGCGTCAAACCCTCCAGGGCTTGGCGCAAACGCTCGGCCGCGGGTTTCATCAGGGCGCAGTGAAAGGGTGCCGAAACAGGCAACGGCAGGGTGCGCTTGGCCCCTGCGGCTTTAAGCATTTCGCAGGCTTTTTCCACCCCCGCTTTGCTGCCAGAAATCACCGTTTGGCCGGGGTCGTTGAAATTGGCCGCTTGCACCACCTCGTTGCTGGCAGCGCCAAAAGACGCCTGCGCTTGTTGGCACACCACATCGACCTGATCGGCATCCAAGCCAAGCACAGCGGCCATCGCACCAGCACCCACCGGGACGGCCTCTTGCATGGCCTGGGCACGCAAGCGCACCAGGGGCACGGCTTGTGCGAGCGTTAAAACCCCACTGGCCACCAAGGCCGAATACTCGCCCAGAGAGTGGCCTGCCACACATGAAGGTGATGCCCCACCACCTGCCAGCCAAGCCCGGTAAGCGGCCACGGCCGCTGCCAACATCACCGGCTGTGTGTTGGTGGTCAGGGCCAACTCTTCCGGAGGGCCTGCATGGATGAGTTGTGCCAAATCTTGGCCCAATGCATCGCTGGCTTCTTTCAATGTGGCGACCACTTCGGGGTTATCGCCCCAGGCATCGAGCATGCCCACCGACTGTGACCCTTGTCCCGGAAACACAAACGCAAAAGTTTTCATATCAATAGCGCAAAAGAACCGAACCCCAGGTAAAACCACCGCCCACGCCTTCGAGCATGACCAGTTGGCCGGGCATGATGTGGCCTGCGCGCACACCGGTGTCGAGGGCCAAGGGGATCGAGGCGGCCGAGGTGTTGCCGTGATCAGCCACCGTGAGCATGACTTTTTCCAAAGGCAGCTTGAGTTTTTTGGCCGTGCTTTGGATGATGCGGATATTGGCTTGGTGGGGAATCAACCAGTCGATCTCGGTCTCTT
>RFNL01000160.1 GCA_009927195.1 Betaproteobacteria bacterium
GGTATGTGGGCTTTTTCCAGCACCGCCCTGGCCGTTCCCTCGAGCACGCCCACCGCCAGTCTGAAGACACCTTGGCCATCCATTTTCAGCACGGGGTCGCCCAATATTTGACCGTTTTGGACGTGCCCGGGCACGCACAACAGGCCTGTGTGCTTGCCATCGGCATGGATATCGGTGGCCAAAATACCAGCTTGTTCACTGGCTTCCAGCACCACCGCGCCCGCGCCATCGCCAAACAAGACACAGGTGGTGCGGTCTTGAAAGTCAAGCAAGCGGGAAAACACTTCAGCACCGACCACCAAGGCCCGGCTCACATTGCCCGCCCGGATCATGGCATCGGCAACGCTCAAGGCGTATATAAAACCCGCACAAACGGCTTGCACATCAAAGGCCGGCACACCCGCCATGCCCGCCGCATCGGCATCGAGTTGCGCAAGTTTGTGCTGCAAGATGCAAGCCGTCGATGGGAACACCATGTCGGGTGTGGAGGTGGCCACGATGACCAGATCAATGTCTTGCGGGCGTTTGCCGGCAGCTGCCAATGCGCGCTGACAGGCCTCAAAGGCCAAATCGCTGCTGTACACCCCGCTGTCTGCAAAGTGGCGTGCGCGAATTCCGGTGCGCTCGACGATCCATTCGTCAGAACTCTCCACACCGTGGAGTGCCAATTGCGCCACCAAGTCGGCATTGCTCAGGCGGCGCGGTGGCAGAAAACTGCCCGTGCCAATGATGCGTGCGTAGCGGGACATGGGCAATGCTTCAGGCGAGGTCTTTGGATGGGGCAGATGCGCTGAGCAGGGGCGCGGCATGGGCTAGGCGCTCTTGGACCTGGCGGGTCAAATCATTCAGGGCCGCATCATACGCGCGGCGCAAGGCATTTTCGAACGCCAAAGCGTCCGCTGAGCCATGGCTTTTGAACACCAGCCCGCGCAGGCCCAGCAATGCAGCGCCGTTGTAGCGCCGATGGTCCATTTTGTGTTTGAATGCATTTAGGATTGGATAGGAGATGATGCCGGCAATTTTCGTAAAGATAGAAGCAGTAAATGACTCTCGCAAAAAACCACTCATCATCCCCGCCAAGCCCTCAATGGCTTTGAGCGCCACATTGCCGACAAATCCGTCGCAAACCACCAAGTCGGTGGTACCCAGGAAAATATCATTACCCTCGACATTGCCATAAAAGTTCAAATCACCCGATTTGGCGGCAGATCGCAGCAATTCGCCGGTTTTTTTGATATTTTCGCCGCCTTTAATGTCTTCTTCGCCAATATTGAGCAACCCCACCGAGGGCGAAGCCGTGCCTTGCATGACCGAAACCAGCGCCGATCCCATGACTGCAAACTGCAGCAGGTGGTCGGGGGTGCAGTCCACATTGGCCCCCATGTCCAACATGGTGGTGCCGCCACCGCGCGCGTTGGGAAACTGCCCAGCAATGGCAGGTCGATCGATACCATCCAGGGTTTTGAGCACATAGCGTGAGATGGCCATCAATGCACCCGTGTTACCGGCAGATACAGCCGCCTGGGCCCGACCCGATTTGACCAACTCCACACAGACCCGCATCGAAGAGTCTTTTTTGCGCCGCAATGCAAGTTCGACGGGGTCGTGCATTTCAACGACTTCCAAGGCAGGCACCACCTCGACCCTGGAATGCTGGAAATCCAATTGGTCGGGATGCCCCACCAGCAACAGTCGCGCCTGGGGTTGGTGCATCACAAAACGGCGACAAGCTTCCAAGGTGACCAACGGCCCATGATCACCGCCCATGCAATCCACAGCCAGGGTGATCATGGCATCAGGGTGGTGTAGGGGAGGCAAATGCGCAGGACCAAATACAAAAGCCCGTGCGCTGTGGGGTGAGCGACGGGCTTTGGCAGGTGGGGAAAATCAGGCTTCTGACTTGGCCTTGATCACCTGGCGACCACGGTAAAAACCATTGGGGCTGATGTGGTGGCGCAAATGGGTCTCGCCGGTGGTGGGTTCCACCGCCAAGCCAGGCACATTCAAGGCATTGTGCGAACGGTGCATACCGCGCTTGGAAGGTGATTTTTTGTTTTGCTGGACAGCCATGATCGGCTCCTGAAATCGGGTTTGTGAACGCAGTGCCGTTGCATCAGCAGGCCTTGGGGCGCTGGCGAGCACTTTAAATCAATCCAATATTGTAGCCGATCCAAAGTCCTGATGGTCAACGCTCATTGTTGGGTTCACCTGACTGGCGCCATTGGGCCAAAACCGCAAAAGGATGGGCTTGCCCAGCGGTTTGCCCATCAACGATTGTTTGCAAATACTCACTGTTGCAAATATCATGTTTGGGCAATAAAGGTATGGCCATCAACAACTCATCTTCGATCAGGCTCAAGCCATCCAACGGCGGGTTGAGCGGCAGCAAGTCTTCTTCACTGTCGACGTCCTCGGCCAAAGCAGTGGCTTCATCGGCCACAAAGCGAAAGTCGCGCACGATGTGCAAGGCTTGATCGACGGGATGAAGGCAGCGAACGCACTCCAGGGGTAACTGGGCATCCACCCGCAAAACCATCCAGGGCAGATCTTGGCCATCGGGTCCGGGTTTGAGCAAGCCTTGCAAATGCCAACTCACGGGATGCGCAGCGGGGGCGGCACACATGGACTGCAAACGAGGCATCTGTTCAAGCGTGGATTTGCCTTGCACTTCACCGCGCGAACGTGCCAGAACCCCAATATCGAGATTTTGGATGCGCTGGGAGGTTGACATGCCTGACAGTGTAAGAGAATCGACGAATGACCCCAGAAAGCCAACCCCAACCTTCATGGCAGGAAGGGCCTTTGATTTTGGCCTCCACTTCGGCGTATCGCCGGGAATTACTGGCCCGCTTGGGCCTGGCCTTTGAAGTCATGGCCCCCGGCGTGGATGAAACCCCCTTGCCCCATGAACGACCCGCCGATTTGGCGCTGCGCCTGGCTTTGGCCAAAGCACAGGCCGTGGCCAAAGCACACCCTGGGGCCGTGGTGATTGGCGCTGACCAGGTGGCCGACTTGGACGGTGAGCCTTTGGGAAAACCAGGTAACCATGAACGTGCCGTGGCGCAACTGCGCCAGCAAAGCGGTCGCTGGGTGGTGTTTCAAACCGCCGTCGCCGTGGTTTGCCTCAACCAGCCATATGCGCAAACCGCCTTGGCACAGGTAAAGGTCTTGTTTCGCTCGCTCAGCGAGGCGGACATTCAAGCCTATTTGCGCGCTGAGCCCGCTTACGACTGTGCCGGCAGTGCCAAAAGCGAGGGCCTTGGCATTGCGTTGCTCGAACGCATCGACAGCGATGACCCCACCAGCTTGATCGGCTTGCCGTTGATGCGCACCTGCTCCATGTTGCGGGAATTGGGACTGCGGGTGCCGGCATGAGCCCTGTTGGGCGTTTGTTTTTGGTCCCAGCGCCCTTGGACTTTGGCTGCGCCGACGCGACCATGCTGGCGGATGTAATGCCCCAGGCAACCTTGTTCGCCGCCGCGCGCATCCAGCATTGGGTG
>RFNL01000347.1 GCA_009927195.1 Betaproteobacteria bacterium
GCGCACGCCTCCAATGAGCTCAGGCTCAAGGGCCACTTGCACTTGGAGTTTGCCGCCAAAACGCTTTTCAAGGACCGGGGTCAAATTGGTCATGTCCGCTGGTTCGATGGGAAATGCACTGTAAACAACCGCTTGGCGCACACCGCTCATCGCATTGACGAGTGCATGAAACTGTTTGGCAATTTCAGGCAATGCCGACAAGCGGCCATTCTCAATCAAGGTGTTCAAAAAATTCACCGCTACCTCGGGTAAATTTTGTGGGCCTACCTGTGAGATCAAGGCCAAGACCTGCGTGTGGCTGACCTTGGGATCATGCACAAACTGCTGCAAACTTGCATCAGCGGCCACCACTGCCAGGCCATCCAGCCATTGAGAAGCCTGAGCGGCATTGGCTTTGACCACTTGAAACAAGGCTTCAGCGTAAGGGCGGGCAATGGTTGCTAGTTCAGCCATGTTCCAGAAGCCTCAAAGCTCAGACTTGAGTTGGGCCAACAACTCAGCGTGAACGCTGGCGTTGACTTCCTTGCGCAAAATTTGCTCTGCGCCCTTGACGGCCAACAAAGCCACTTGATCACGCAGTTGCTCACGACCGCGTAAGACGGCTTGGGCCGCTTCGACTTGGGCAGCAGCAATGATTTTGTTGGCCTCTTCGGTGGCACGCAATTTGGCTTCATCGATGATGGCCAAAGCGCGGTGCTCGGCTTCGGCCAAACGTGCGGCTGCTTCGGAGCGGTTTTTGGCCAACTCCACTTCCACATGCTTGTGCGCATTGGTCAATTCAATGCGGGCATGTTCTGCGGCCTTGAGGCCGCTGGCAATTTTTTCGGCACGTTCATCCAAGGCGTTGGCGATTGGAGGCCACACGAATTTCATCGTGAACCACACCAAGATCGCAAACACGATCGCTTGAACAAACAGGGTTGCGTTGATACTCACGACAACACCTTTCTATGGGTGAAAGCGGAAATTACTTCAAAACAAATGGGTTGGCGAAGGCAAACATCATGGCAATACCCACACCAATCAGGAAAGCGGCATCGATCAGGCCGGCCAACAAAAACATTTTGGTCTGCAATTCGTTCATCAGTTCAGGTTGACGTGCGGCGGCTTCCAAATACTTGCTGCCCATGATGCCAATACCGATACAAGCGCCAATGGCACCCAGGCCAATGATCAAACCAGCTGCCAGTGCGACATAACCCAGAACGTGTTCCATTTGATGCTCCTAAGGAAAAGTGATGGAAGGTTGAAAAAAGTGATCAATGCGCATCGTGCGCTTGCCCGATGTACACCAGCGTCAACATCATGAAGATGAAGGCTTGCAAGGTGATGATCAGAATGTGGAAGATGGCCCAGATCGAGCCCGCAATGATGTGGCCCAAAGGCAGCAAAACCCCGGACATGGAAGCCGCAGCTGCCCCACCCATAAGGGCGATGAGCATGAACACCAATTCGCCAGCGTACATGTTGCCAAACAGTCGCATGCCGTGGCTGACCGTTTTGGCAGCAAACTCAATCATTTGCATCACAAAATTAACAGGCCACAAAATGAAATGATTGCCAAATGGGGCGGTGAACAGTTCATGCACCCAACCGCCAGCACCCTTGATTTTGATGTTGTAGAACACACAAACCAGCAGCACGGAAGAAGACAAACCCAAAGTGGTGGACAAATCGGCCGATGGCACCACGCGCAAATAGGCATGGCTTGGGTCGTGCCCCATCAATTCATAGTAGGAGGCCCATACCCAGGGCAGCAAATCCACGGGCAGCAAGTCCATGGCGTTCATCAAAAAAATCCAGACAAACACCGTCAATGCCAGTGGCGCCACCAGCTTGCGGCTTTGCGCATTGTGGATAATGCCTTTGGCTTGGTTGTCGACCATTTCCAACAATATCTCAACGGCCGCCTGAAATCGTCCAGGAACGCCAGAGTGCGCCGAACGAGCGGCGTTCCACAGCACCCAACAACCAATCACACCCAATAGAACCGACCAAAAAATGGAATCCAAGTTGTAGACGGAGAAATCAATGATCCCAGCCATGGGCTTGTTTTGCAGATGGGTCAAATGGTGGCCGATGTATTCACCAGCTGTGGGAGCGTTTTCAACAGACATTTTTCAGCTCTTAATCCCTAGATCCTGTTTCAACGGCCTGGGCCGCCACGCCAAAGCCAACCAATGCACCTTCATCGTCACAATCAATCCGGCCAACAAAGCCGGCCAACTGAGCTCTTCAACCAGTCTGGGCGCCAGCAGTATGACCACCACGGTCATGGCCACCTTGACGCCTTCCCACACCCAAAAACCGGTCACTGCGGCCAATGGATTGGCGTTGGTCAAACGCGAAAGCAAACCCATCGCAAACAACGCAGCCGGGATAAAAACCGTTGCCGATCCATATAAAACGGATAAAGCAACCACCTTGTCACCGGTCCACCAACCCACCAGCCCTGCCAAAAGAGTACCCACAACGGATTGCCAAAAAACCACTCGCCAAACCGATACCACTGGGTTTCGTTGACGCCACTGTGCGGCCTGTTCGGCCGTTAGCGGCAAAAAGTCCTCATCAGGACTTTCTGGGCATTTGACATTGCTCGTTTCGTTGGCCTGCATTCTGGTGGTGTTTTTTGACATTCAGGTTACACCCAACGAATTTCGCAAAGCCATTCATTCTAGGCCAAAAGTTTCCGCCCACAGTACAACCGCAGTTTTGAAGGGGATAATTCAGGGATGAACACAAATTTCGCCTTGCCCAACACGCCCTGCCACCTCAACGGACAGACCCTGCCACTGAACGAAGCCAAGATCAGCGTGCTCGACCGGGGGTTTATTTTTGGCGACGGCATTTACGAAGTGGCGCCGGTTTACCGCGGTAAATTGTTCCGTTTCGAGCAACACATGGCCCGCATGCAACGTTCCTTGGCCGAATTGCGCATCCCCAACCCCCACAGCGAATCGGCTTGGCGCGCGCTGATTCAAGACTTGCTAGACCAACAAGCCCACAGCCTGGGTCGCAAAAGTGCCGACATAGACCAAATTGTTTACATACAAATCACCCGCGGTGTGGCACCACGAGACCACGCCATGCCCCCAGGTTTGACGCCCACCGTGTTCATGATGGTCAATGAAATGAAGCCCATGTCCGCCAAAGACCGGGAAAACGGCGTGGCCTGTGTCAGCGCCGACGACTTTCGCTGGGAGAAAGCCCACATCAAGAGCACGAGTTTGCTTGGTGCTGTCTTTTCACGTCAGATCAGTGCCGATGTGAACGCGATGGAGACCATCATGTTCCGCCATGGTTTTCTCAGCGAAGCCGCTGCCAGTAACGTATGGGTGATCAAAAGCGGCCAGGTAGTGGGTCCACCCAAGAACCATTTGGTGCTTGAGGGCGTTCGCTATGGCTTGATGGATGAAATTTGCGCCCAACTAGGCATTGGCTTTGCGCTTCGTCCCGTGACCCGGGCAGAGGTGTTGGATGCCGACGAATTGTTGCTGAGCTCGGCCACCAAAGAGGTGTTGGCCATCACCACCTTGGACGGCCAAGCCGTGGGGCATGGCGCCCAAGCCGGAAAACCCGGCCCGCTGTATCACCGCATTTATGCGGCCTACCAAGCCGCCAAACAAGCTGCGTTCTGAACCATGTCGGTTTCGGCCAAACCACCCTCTCCAGAGCGAGCCTCCCTGCTCGACTTTCCCTGTGATTTCCCGATCAAAGTCATGGGCATCAATAGCCCAGGGTTTGTGCCCTCGCTGATTGAACTGGCCCAAGCGTTTGATCCGCGATTCAGTGCAGCCAGCATCAGTTTGCGCGAAAGCCGCCAAGGCACTTACCAAGGCGTGACCTTGACCGTACGGGCCACCAGCCAACAACAATTGGATGACCTGTACCGCCGATTGACCGCTCACCCTTTGGTGAAAGTGGTGCTGTGAAAGACTCGATCGCGCGGGCTTGACGGCCATGGCCTCTGATTTGTCCGACATCGGCGCTCTTCACGTGCGCGATCTGGGGGAGGTGCAATACCTGCCAACTTGTCAAGCAATGCAAGACTTCACCGCCCAACGCGGACCGGACACCCCCGACGAGCTTTGGTTGTGCCAGCATCCCCCGGTGTTCACCCAAGGATTGGCTGGCCGCGATGAACATCTCTTGGTGGCCGGTGATATCCCCATGGTGCGCACCAATCGAGGGGGACAAATCACCTACCACGGGCCGGGCCAGATATTGGCTTACCCACTGCTTGACCTGAAAAGGCGCGGCTTTTTCGTCAAAGAACTGGTCTACCGGTTGGAGGGGGCAGTGATCAAAACACTGCTGCACTTTGGGTTGACCGGCCATCGGGTGGCGGGTGCGGCCGGGGTTTACCTGCAGATCGATGACCCGCGCGGACATGCCCGTTTGCCCCAGCGCCCGACCCGCCCAACTGCAGGCGCAGCGCTCCCCAAGCCTGTGTTTGACGGTTTGGGGAAAGTGGCCGCATTGGGCATCAAGGTCAGCCGACACTGCAGCTACCATGGTGTGGCATTGAATGTGGCAATGGATTTATCCCCCTACCAACGCATCAACCCCTGTGGGCATGCAGGACTGAAAACCGTTGACCTTTCTACAATGGGGGTTCAAGTGGGCGTGACTGAAGTGGCCCATGTGCTGAGCCAAAAGCTTGCTGACCAACTCGCGCCCAGGATCTGAGCGAACCACCATGAGACACACCCGTCCCCCAGCCGTGCGTGAAGCACAAGATCAAACCGCCTATAACCCGTTGGCCAAACAAAAAGCAGCGGCCAAGTTATCGCGCATCCCCGTTAAAGTTGAGCAAGGTGCGCCCGTGCTCAAAAAGCCCGAATGGATACGGGTCAAAGCCGGTTCGGCGAACACACGTTTTTACGAAATCAAAGACATCTTGCGCAAAAACAATTTGGTCACAGTGTGCGAAGAAGCCTCTTGCCCCAACATTGGTGAGTGCTTTGGCAACGGCACCGCCACCTTCATGATCATGGGCGACAAATGCACCCGTCGCTGCCCTTTTTGCGATGTTGGCCATGGTCGGCCCGATCCGCTGGACGCGCAAGAACCCGTCAACCTGGCCAACACCATCGCGGCACTGAGGCTGAAATATGTGGTCATCACCAGTGTCGACCGAGATGATTTGCGCGACGGTGGCGCCGCTCATTTTGTGGCCTGCATTGAACAAACCCGGGCACGCTCGCCTCAGACGCAAATCGAGGTGTTGGTGCCCGACTTTCGCGGCCGCGACGACCGCGCCTTGGACATCCTCAAAGCCGCGCCACCGGATGTGATGAACCACAACCTGGAAACCGTCCCCCGCTTGTACGCGCAAGCGCGGCCTGGCAGCGACTACCAGTTCAGTCTCAATCTGCTGAAAAAATTCAAATTGTCATTCCCCCATGTGCCCACCAAAAGCGGGCTGATGGTGGGTTTGGGCGAAACCGATGAGGAGATATTGGCGGTGATGCAAGACATGCGCGATCACCTGATTGACCGCATCACCATCGGCCAATACCTCGCCCCCAGCAGCAGCCACCTGCCCGTTCGCCGTTATGTGCACCCAGATGCGTTCAAAATGTTCGAGGCCAAGGCCAGCGAAATGGGTTTTCAACACGCTGCAGTGGGTGCCATGGTGCGCTCCAGTTACCACGCCGACCAGCAGGCCCATAAGGCCACGCTGGGGGCTGATGCTTGCGCTTGATGGGCAGGCGCGCGCGAATCGACGGCGTTTTAACGCTCAGCCTGGTTTATTGTTTAATCAGGCATCAATAAGTCGGCCGGGTTGTCACTGGCCAACACCTGTTGGGCCCAGTGTTGTAACCGCAGTGTGTCGCTGCGCAACACCGCTTGTTTCACCGCCAAGATTTGTGTCGGGTGCATCGAGAAACTGCGCAAACCCAAGCCCAGCAACAAGCGGGTGAGATGGGGATCGCCGGCCATTTCACCACACACACTGACCGATTTGCCCTGGGCATGGCCCTGGGCAATGGTGTTGGCCACCAAGTGCAAGATGGCCGGGTGCAAAGGGTCGTACAGATCAGCCACCTGTTCGTCGGCCCGGTCTATCGCCAAGGTGTATTGGATCAAGTCGTTGGTGCCGATGGACAAAAAGTCAAAGTAAGACAAAAACATCGGCAGCGTCAATGCGGCGGCGGGTATTTCGATCATCGCGCCGATCTTGAGCGGCCCATAAGCCACGCCTTGTCCGTCGAGTTGGGCCCGAGCCCTGGCCAACAAGGCCAGTGTTTGGCGAATTTCTTTGCCATGGGCCAGCATGGGAATGAGCAAATTCACCTGACCAAGCACTGCTGCCCGCAAAATGGCCCGCAATTGGGTCAAGAACATGGCGGGGTCGGCCAGGCTCCAGCGAATGGCCCGCAAACCCAAGGCGGGGTTGAGGTGGGCGTTTTCGCGCACATTGCGGTCCAAAGGTTTGTCTGCACCGATGTCCACGGTGCGAATAGTCACGGGCAGTCCACGCATGCCTTCGATCGCACGCCGGTAAGCTTGGAATTGCTCTTCCTCACCGGGCAAGTTTCCGGCCCGCCCCATGAACAAAAACTCGCTGCGAAACAATCCGACCCCCACTGCACCGACCGATAAGGCTGCGCTCGTGTCTTCGGGCATTTCAATATTGGCCAGCAATTCAATTTTTTGCCCATCCAAGGTCACGGCGGGGGTCAAGCGCAACCGGGACAGACGCTCCCGCTCCAGGCTGGCCTGACGCTGTTTGAACCCATATTCGGCCAACACAATGGGTGATGGGTCAACGATCATCACCCCGGCATCGCCGTCGATGATGACCCAATCATCTTGTTTGACCCATTGGCTGGCATTTCGCGCGCCCACCACAGCAGGAATGTCCAAACTGCGGGCCACAATGGCCGTGTGAGAAGTTTTGCCACCCACATCGGTGACAAAGCCGGCAAACACGCTTTGCTTGAATTGCAACATGTCGGCCGGTGACAGGTCATGCGCGACCAGCACCAAAGGCACGTCTTCGGTGTCTTCGAGCAACAAATCTTGCTGTCTATGGCTGCCGGGGCGGCGCACGGCGGGCTGGGGCATGGCGGTGGGGGCGCCCTTGAGTTGACGCAACACGCGTTCCACCACTTGCTCCAAATCGGCTTTGCGTTCGCGCAAATACAAGTCTTCCATCTCGTCAAACTGGCGTGCCACCACGTCCAATTGACTGGTCAGGGCCCATTCGGCGTTATAGAGCCGCTGACTGATCCAATGGGCAACGCCTTCGGCCAAGAGTTCGTCTTGCAACAACATCAAGTGCACATCGAGCAAGGCGGCCAACTCGGTGGGCGCATCTTTTGGCAAGGTCAACTGCAAACGCTGAACCTCCAGAAACACTGCATCCTTGGCCTGCTTGAGCCGCTCTATCTCGCTGGGTACTTGATCTGCTGTGATGAAGTAATGCGCGACATCCACCCGGCTGGAAGCCACCAGCACCGCCCGCCCAATGGCAATGCCACGCGCAACAGCCAGCCCATGGACGGCAAAAGTCACTGACCGCGCCCCCGAAAATCAGCGCCCAAATTGGAAAAGCAGAGCATCACTCACCTTCACCGAATTTATCGGCCATCAGGGCCAGCAAAGCCTGCATGGCTTCCGCTTCCTTTTCGCCAATCGTCTCCAGCGTGACCTGGCTGCCCACACCAGCGGCCAGCATCATCACGCCCATGATGCTTTTGGCATTGACCCGGCGCTCTCCCTTGGACAGCCAAACCTCACAAGGAAAGCTGCCAGCCAGCTTGGTCAGTTTGGCCGACGCGCGCGCATGCAAACCCAATTTGTTGATGACAGTGGTGGTTTCAATCATGAGAAAAATGCAGAAGGATTAATGAGATGACGTAGAAATTTCCACCACGCCCAAAGCGCCGCCGGTCATGGCGCGCTGCAGCAATGCGTCCATGGGTTCATGGCGATAACACACACTGCGCAGCAACATGGGCAAGTTCACACCTGCCACGATCTTGGCTTTGTGATCACGCGCCCACCGCTGGGCCACATTGGCCGGGGTGGCACCCAGCACATCGGTGAGCACCAGCACGTCGCCGTCATCGATGCCCTCCCACAGCGCTTGCGCAGCCGCCAGGCTTTGTTCCGGCGTGTCGTTGGCTTGCACATCCAGCGCCAGCACCCCGGAATCGCATTCGGGATAAACATGCTTGGCGCAGGCCTTGAGGGCCAGAGCCAAAGGGGCGTGGGCAACAATGAAAATGCGATGGGTCATGGGATGGATTTTGCTTCAAGCGCCAGGTTGCTGATTATCCCCGCGCGCCCAGCAAAAATAGAGGTATGAGCCCATGCTGCAAACCATGAAAAAACCCAAAGCGCCTTGAAAAGCGCTGACGATCGACCAACCCATGGCCTGAAGGGCATCGATCCATAAACCCATGCCCCACTGGACCACAAAAACCCCCACAAAAACCACCAGGTTATAGGCCGACAGGGCCCGCCCTGCCAAATGTGGCGGGAAAGCCATACCCACCGCTGGTTGGGCCAGGGAGACCACAGTATTGGTGATGAAAAAACCGATCCACATGACGACACCCGTGTTTTCACCGCCCCACACCACCCCCAACAGGGCGATCAAATTGAATGGCACGCCCCAGGTGATGAGCCAATTGGGCTTGTAGCCATGGCGGGTCAGCCAAGGATTGAACATGCCCCAGCCCCAAAAAGCCAGCAACATGCTCAAGTTGATCCAAAACAAGCCGGTGGCAGACTCCCAGGCAGAGTAACCCGAAACCTTGGTCAGCCAAGGCCCAGCCCACAAGGTCTGCATGGCCACCAAGCCACCGTAATTGAAAAAACCCAATGGGGTCATGCGCTTAAAGTAAGGGTGGCGCCAAACTTGGACATAAGCCCTCCACCAGGATTCGGCTGGCTGTGCCGTGTCTGTTGCCACCGCCTCCACTGGCTCCCATTTGGGCACCCACCAGAGGATAAAGACCATTGACAACACCACCATGCCCGCCAGCACCCAAAATAGCACACGCCACCCCACCCATGGCACCAAAGCTTGAACAGGCAGGGTTGACGACAGCATGCCCAAAGAGCCGGTCATGAGCATCCACGAATTCGCACGCAACTGGGTGGGTGCATCAAACCATCGGCGATAACCGGTCAAAGGGGCCATCAGGCAGCTTGACACACCGACGCCGGTGAGGACACGGGCCAAAAAAAGTCCCGTGAAACTGTCGGCACAGGCAAAAGCCACACAGCCCAACACGGCCGCCCCCAAAAATGACAAGATGACTTTGTTGGGGCCATGCCGATCCAACCAACTGCCCATCGGCAATTGCATGGCCGCAAAACCTAAAAAGTACCCCCCGGCCAACAGACCCAGATCTCGCGAATTGAGGCCGAATTCGGGAATCAATGTGGGCGACAAAGTGGCTGTGATGGCCCGCACCAAGGCCGACAAATAGTAAGTAAAGGCAAAGCAGACGAAAACCCGCACTGCCAAAGAACGCGTCATGACCATGCTCATGGCAAGGAAACTCCTGAAAAATAGGTTTCCGCCACAGACTGCACGTCCCGGCTTTGGATGGGCGCATAGACCGCCGTTTGATAAACCCAGCCATCTGCCGCAAACCACAGGCTTCGCACGTGGCGGCTCGATGCATGGACCGTCCACTGGATGGGCGAGGCGTCGCTGCTGGCCCCCATGATGGACATGGTTTGGGCTTGCACGCCCTGTGCACGGACACCCCAAGTGGCCAAACTGGCCTGTTGCCAAGCTTGCAGCACTTGTGCCGATGACCAGCCGGGGGGCAAGGCCATGGCGGCAAAGCTGAAGTCAAAGCCTTGCGCAGCACAGGCTTGCATATACAGCACCGTGACCTGTTCACGCAACGCAATTTGGCGCTCTGCCACGTCGGGCTTGCAGGGCATGAGCACCCGGGCGGGTGCCATGTCATGGCGCACTTCGCGCCAATTCAGTGCAGGTGTGCATCCTGAGGCCCCCACGCTCAGACCCGCTACCAAGGCCCAAAGATGAGGACTGGGATTCAACATGAACGGGATTATCCCCGCCAAAGCATTTGACAGGGCGGGCCATTGTCTTTGTCGGGACCCAGCCGATTATTCGTTCACAATTCGGTCATGAACTCATTGGACGGTATTCGCATTCTTGATCTCTCGCGTGTCTTGGCTGGGCCATGGTGCACCCAAACATTGGCCGATTTGGGGGCCGATGTCATCAAGGTTGAAAAACCTGGTTTGGGCGACGACACCCGCGGCTGGGGCCCGCCGTTTCTGTCCGATGCCCAAGGCCATGACACCAGCGATGCCGCCTATTACTTGAGCACCAACCGCAACAAGCGCTCAATGACCTGCGATATTGCCCAGCCCCAAGGCCAGGCCTTGATGCGCGAAATGGTGGCCCATTGTGATGTGTTCATTGAAAACTTCAAAGTGGGTGACATGGTCCGATATGGACTCGACGCAACCAGTTTATGGGCCATCAACCCACGACTGGTTTATTGCAGCATCACGGGTTTTGGCCAAACCGGTCCTTACAGCGATCGCGCTGGCTACGACTATGCGGTTCAGGGGATGGGCGGACTGATGAGCGTCACCGGTGAGCGCGATGACTTGGGTGGTGGCCCGCAAAAAGTAGGCGTGGCAGTGGCCGATTTATTCACCGGCATGTACGCCAGTGTGGCGATACTGGCGGCATTGCGTCACGCCGAGAAAACCGGCCAGGGCCAGCACATTGACATGGCCTTGCTCGATACCCAGGTGGCCATGCTGGCCAACTTGGGTGCAAACTATTTGGTCTCCGGTCAAAAAATCGGCAAAGTGCCCGGTCGGGCGGGTAATGCGCACCAAAACATCGTGCCTTATCAAGTGTTTGAAACAGCCCCCACGGATTCCGGCAACAAAGATCATTTGATTTTGGCCGTGGGCAACGACAATCAATTTGTTAAATTTTGCGCAGTGGCCGGCTTGGACCATTTGGCCAAAGATCCCCAATACGCGACCAATCAAGGCCGCGTTCGCCACCGTGAAGTGCTGGTGCCCCTGTTGGCCACGACCATGAAAACACGGCGCAAAGATGATTGGCTCAAAGCCTTGGAAGCGGCCAAAGTACCTTGCGGCGCAATCAATAATTTGGCCGAGGTCTTTGCCGACCCGCAAGTCCAGGCCCGCGGCATGGTCTCGACCTGGCAACACCCCAAGGCTGGGCCCGTAAATCTGGTGGCCAGCCCCATGAAACTCAGCCAGACCCCAGTTCGCCAAGACCTTCCCCCGCCCATCTTGGGAGAGCACACAGAGGCATTATTGGCCCAGGTGCTGGGCTACGGGCCCGAAGACCTGGCGCGCTTGCGCGAACAGCACATCATCTGACCCAACGAGAGCAGTTGCGCTGTGCACAACCACGCCCCGCTCGGTGCGGGCTTGGTGGCAAGGGACAAACCCCAAGGGGAGCGCGCCCGGTGCTGCGAGAACAAGGCACGATCAGTTGAACAGTGCCCTGACGAATTGGCCAAAGCTTATTCAGTCTTTTCGGAAATTGTCATGGCATGCTTTGCAAGCGCCGCCCGTGGCTGCAAAAGCCGTTTTGAGGTTGTCCAAGTTGCCGGTTTTGGCCGCCGCATTGAGTTTGCTCGCCTCTGCTTGCAATTTGTCAGCTGCTTCCTTGAACTTGGCTGCATCTTTCCAAATTTCGGGCTTGGCTCGGGTCTCACCCTTGTCGGTCCCTTCGATGAAAGCCGCCCAATGCAATTTGGACATCACCTCCACCACAGCGGCATTGTCGGCCGCAACTTTAGCGTCATATGGCACACGCCCTTGGGCCATGGCGCCGATGCGTCCAAAGTGTTGACCCATGACGAAGAGGCTGCTTTTCCGGTACTTGATGGCATCTTCAGGCTTGGCAAATTGGGCCATGGCGGGCGCAGCGACCCAGGCAAGGGCCATCGTCATTAGAATGCTTTTGAAGTTCATGGATTTATCCTCAGGGTGGTTGGTGCAAAATTGGCTTCAACCAGTATAAAGTACATTTTTTCCTGGTCTTTGACAGGTCTGCCCCCAATCACTTGTCTTTTCATGAACGATCCGTTTTCCAATGCTTCACGGCCCACTCGGGTCTGGGATTTGCCCACCCGCTTTTTCCATTGGGGATTGGTCGCCTGTGTGGCGGGATTGATCGTCACCGGCAACATGGGCGGCGACATGATGATTTGGCACGCCCGCTTTGGTTTCTCCGTATTGGCCTTGGTGTTTTTTCGCCTGGCCTGGGGTTTTGTGGGAGGCCACTGGTCGCGCTTTCAACAATTTAACCTGCACCCAAGACATGCTTTGACTTACGTTCGCAATATTCGCCTGGGCACCCATGTTTTCACTGCAGGCCACAACCCTTTGGGCGCATGGTCGGTTTGCTTGGTGTTGCTGCTTTTGCTGTTGCAAACCGCTTCTGGTCTGGTGGCCGATGACGAAATCGCTTTCTCCGGCCCCCTGTCCACTTGGGTTTCAGGCAGCATGGTGAGCATGGCCACCTGGTACCACAAAGCGGTGGGCAAGAAACTGTTGCTGCTGTGGATCGCCATGCATCTGCTAGCCATGGTTTTTCACCGTTGGCGCCTCGGTGAAAACCTCGTTACAGCCATGTTCCATGGCGATAAACCCACCACAGATGCCACCATACCTTCGCAAGACAGCGCCAAAACCCGCTGGCTGGCCCTCATTTGTCTGGCATTGAGTGCTGCTTTGGTCATTTGGCTGGTCAATCTGCCCCCTGCCGTGCCTGCTTGAGCCCTAGGGAATGGCGAAGATCGAACTCATCACGCCCGATGCGCCCGAATGGATGACGCAGGTCGCCGCCATTTTCAAAGAATATGCCCATTCATTACCCGTCGATTTGGCATTTCAGGGCTTCGAACAAGAGCTCACGCAATTGCCTGGAGACTATGCGCCGCCCCGTGGTGCGCTGACGCTGGCCTTGGTCGACCAAATGGTGGCGGGGTGTTGTGCTTTACGCCCAATCGACAGCACTGACTATGCCAATGCTGCAGAAATGAAGCGCTTGTACGTGCGCAGTGCCTTCCGTGGCTTTGGTCTGGGGCGCGAGTTGGCCTCTCACACCCTGGATTTGGCCCGTCTGGCCGGTTATGGGCATGTGTTGCTCGATACCTTGGACGACATGGAAGCGGCCCGCACTTTGTATCTGGATTTGGGGTTTGAAGAAATCCCGCCCTACTATCACAACCCCATCGCCGGTGCGCATTACCTCAAGGTCGACCTGTAGACCGCGCCCGGTGAACGCTGCATGGGGCGGATGACAAAAAGCCCCCTTGGGGTGGCTTGATCAGAGAGCAGGTTGTGCCGTTGACCGCGGGAAATCAGCCCTTGGCTTGCGCCAGCATGGTCTGCGCATCACTGACTTCAAATTTGCCCGGCCCTTCGATGTTCAAGGTGGCCACTTTGCCATCCTTGATCAACATGGAGTATCGGTTGCTGCGCAAGCCCATGCCTCTCGCGGTCAAATCCAATGTCAAACCAGTGGCCTTGGTGAAGTCGGCACTGCCATCGGCCAACATGCGCACCTTGCCATGGGTGTGTTGCTCACGCGCCCACGCGCCCATCACAAATGCGTCGTTGACACTGACACACCAAATTTCATCCACACCAGCCTGATGAAGCGCTTCACAGTGTTCCACGTAACCTGGCACATGCTTGGCCGAGCAAGTGGGTGTGAATGCGCCAGGCAAGGCAAAAAGGGCAATCGTCTTGCCTGCAATGGCCTTGTGCACCTCGACTGGGTTGGGGCCAATGCTGCAGCCCTCGCCTTCAACTTCCGAGTACTCCATCAGGGTGGCGTTGGGCAAGTTGTCTCCGACTTTGATCATGGTGAACTCCTGTAAGGGTTAAAAAAATAGAAGGGCGCGCGCCCATGAAAAAACGACCCTATTGTGGGTCGTTTTTCAATCTCTGACAGTTCAAATGGGCATCACATCAAACTGCGACAGCTTTTTCGACCAATCGGGTAGCCACCCAACTTTTGGTTTTGGAAATGGGTCGGCTTTCAGTGATTTCAATCACATCACCCATGTGGTACTGGCCTTGTTCGTCGTGCGCGTGGTACTTGCTCGATTTACCAACAATCTTGCCGTAGAGCGCGTGCTTGACACGGCGCTCCACCAAGACGGTCACGGTTTTGGCACGCTTGTCACTGACGACCTTGCCAATCAAGGTGCGCTTGAGGGATTTTTGGGTTTCCGTCATGGTCGATCCTTATTTGGAAGCTTGCTTTTGGGCCAAGATGGTTTTGGCCCTCGCAATGCTGCGGCGGGTGTCGCGCATTTGAGCGGTGTTGTTGAGTTGTTGCGTGGCTTTTTGCATGCGCATGGCAAAGTGGGCTTTTTGCAGTTCTTTGACTTCGGTTTGCAAAGCGGCCACATCTTTTTGGCGCAATTCGGATGCTTTCATCGTCGTTTCTCCTGACTCATTGGCCCACCATGCGCGCCACAAAAGTGGTGCGCAATGGCAGTTTGGCAGCGGCCAAGCGAAACGCTTCACGCGCGAGTTGCTCGGGCACACCCACGATTTCATACAACACCTTGCCCGGCTGAATTTCGGCCACGTAGTACTCGGGGTTGCCTTTGCCATTGCCCATGCGAACCTCTGCAGGTTTTTGCGAAATCGGCTTATCAGGGAAGATGCGAATCCAGATGCGACCACCCCGTTTGACGTGACGGGAAATGGCACGGCGGGCGGATTCGATTTGGCGAGCGGTCAAACGACCACGGTCGGTGGACTTCAAGCCAAAGTCGCCAAAAGCCACGGTATTGCCACGGGTGGCAATGCCGGTGTTGCGGCCTTTTTGCTC
>RFNL01000338.1 GCA_009927195.1 Betaproteobacteria bacterium
GCCCAGCTCTCCAGCGTTCGCACCGTGGTCGTGCCCACGGCCACCACCCGCCCACCCCGCGCTTGGCAATCGGCGATGGCTTGCAAAGTGGTGGCGGGGATGCTGTACCACTCGCTGTGCATGCGGTGTTCGCTCAGGTTTTCGGATTTAACGGGCGAGAAGGTGCCTGCACCCACGTGCAAGGTGACGCTGGCGCGTTGCACACCCCTCGCATTGAGTTGCGCCAGCAAGGCTTCGTCAAAGTGCAGGGCTGCCGTGGGCGCCGCCGCAGCCCCAGGGTGTTTGGCGAACACGGTTTGGTAGCGGGCCACGTCCTCTGGGTTCATCTGGTGTTTGTCGCGCTCAATATAGGGCGGCAAGGGCACATGGCCGTGCGCGCGCATCAGTGCCAATGGTTCACCGCTCAGGGCAAAGCGAAACAGCGGGCCGTCAACGGTGGGCCATCGGCCCAGCAAGGTGGCATCAAAGGCCGTGGCCGATCCATTGCGGTTGAACATGCGCAGCACCGTGCCGACCGCTGGTTTTTTGCTGACCTTCATGTGCGCCACCACCTGGTGCGATGCGTCGGGAAGTGCGGGCAACACCCGTTCCACCAACAACTCCAATTGCCCGCCGCTGGGTTTTTCGCCAAACAAGCGCGCGGGCACCACTTGCGTGTCGTTGAACACCAGCAAATCGCCCGTTTGCAGCAACTCGGGCAAGTCTTTGAAGATGCGGTCCATCACGGGGCCACGGCCATCGAGCATACGCGAGGCGCTGCGCTCGGGCGCGGGGGTTTGCGCGATCAGCTCTGGGGGAAGGTGAAAGTCAAAATCGCTCAGGCGAAATGGGCGCTCGGGCGTGGCAGGTGTCATGGGCTTGAGGGCTGAACAGGCCCGTTCCAAGTGAACAAGGCGCAGATTGTGGCATGGGTCACAATTCAGACCATGTGGATAGAAATGCTTTCATTGGTGTTGCAAGTGGTCGTGGGCTTGTTGGCGGGCGCTTGTTTGTTGCGCTTGTACATGCAATGGCACCGCATTGTGTTGGCGGCCAAAGCGGGCAATCCCTTGGCGCCGTTCATCTTCACCCTGACCAATTGGTTGGTCTTGCCATTGCGACGTGTCTTGCCGCCTTTGGGCCGTTTGGATACCGCCAGCGCCTTGGCCGCATATTTGATGGTGCTGGCCAAAACAGCTCTGCTGGTGGCTTTGGGCATGGGCGCAGGCCAAGTCGGTGTGGTGCTGTGGTTGGCCTTGTTGGACGTATTGGGCCTGTGTTTATCGGGATTGTTTGGTTTGGTGCTGGTGCATGTGGTGTTGTCGTGGGTTCGCACCGACTCGCCCATGGCAGACTGGGTTGACCGCATGGTCTTGCCCTTGTTGTGGCCGTTGCGGCGTGTGCTTCCCACCTTGGGCGGCATTGATTTATCGCCTTTGGTGTTGTTGCTGCTGATCCAATTGTGCGAAGTGATTTTGCGGCACTTGCGATACAGCGGTGGCTATTGAGGCCTGGAGATGCCCACTGCGCCAACTAAGACCGTCAAGTCCCTGAGCGCGCCGCAAAAGGCCTTGCGCAAAATGGGCTTGGTGCGCGATGTGGACTTGGCCTTGCACCTGCCCTACCGCTATGAAGACGAAACCCGCTTGACCCGCTTGGCCGATGCGCGCGAGGGCGAAACGGTGCAATTTGAGGCCACGGTTCGTTCTTGTGAGGTGGTATTCAAGCCCCGGCGGCAGTTGCTGGCCGTGGTGGACGATGGCGGTGAAACCTGCACCCTGCGGTTTTTTAATTTTTACCCCAGCATGCAAAAAGCCCTGGAAGTGGGGCGGCAGGTGCGCTTGCGCGGTGAGGTGCGGGGGGGCTTCATGGGGCGCACCTGCATGCACCCCAGCGTGCAAGCCGCGGGTGGCGACCTGTCCACCGCCTTGACACCGGTCTACCCCAGCACCGCCACCATGCCCCAAGCATATTTGCGCAAAGCGGTGCAAAGCGGATTGGCGCATGCATTGCGCCTAGGCGCCTTCTCCGAAACCATTCCGGCCGGTCATGCGCCCGCCCACACATGGCCCTTGGCGGTATCGCTTCAGTTTTTGCATCACCCTGCGGCAGACGTGTCGCTGGGGCAGTTGGAAGACCGCAGCCACCCCGCCTGGCAACGTCTCAAGGCCGAGGAGTTGTTGGCCCAGCAGTTATCGCAGTGGCAGTCCAAGCGGGAGCGGGCGGCATTGCGGGCCCCCCAATTGCCCCGGCCCCACAACCGAAAGGGTGTGTGGCAAGCCCTTTCAGCGGCCTTGCCATTTGCCTTGACGCAGGCCCAGCAAAGGGTGGTGTCAGAAATTGCCCACGACCTGGCGCGACCGCAGCCCATGCACCGCTTGCTACAAGGCGATGTGGGCTCTGGCAAAACCGTAGTGGCCGCTTTGGCGGCGGCACAGTGCATTGATGCGGGTTGGCAATGCGCTTTGATGGCACCCACTGAAATTTTGGCCGAGCAACATTTCCGAAAGCTGATTGGCTGGCTGGAGCCCGTGCTCACCCCATTGGGTTTGCAAGTGGCCTGGCTGACCGGCAGCCAAAAGAAAAAAGAACGCGTCGCCATGCTGGCCCTGGTGGCCAGCGGACAAGCCGCGTTGGTGGTGGGCACCCATGCGGTGATTCAAGACAAAGTGCACTTCAAAGCGCTGGGCTTGGCCATCATTGACGAGCAACACCGCTTTGGGGTGGCCCAGCGTCTGGCCTTGCGGCAAAAACTCTCGGACGATTTCACCATGGGCCCAGAGACGGCCCAGCCCTTGGCCCAAGCAACACGCGAACCGCATTTGTTGATGATGAGTGCCACCCCAATTCCGCGCACCCTGGCCATGAGTTATTACGCCGACTTGGATGTGTCCACCATTGATGAGTTGCCACCTGGGCGCACGCCCATCGTCACCAAGCTGGTGGCCGAGTTCCGACGCGACGAGGTGGTCGATCGCATCCGGGTGCAACTGACCGAGGGACGCCAAATTTACTGGGTGTGCCCATTGATTGAAGAAAGCGAGGCGCTGGACTTGCGCAATGCCACCGACACCCACCAAGCCCTGTGCGAAGCCCTGCCTGGTGTGATGGTGGGCTTGCTGCATTCGCGCATGCCGCAACCCGAGAAGAAAGCGGTCATGTCGCTGTTTGTGCAAGGGCAAATGGGCGTGTTGGTCAGCACCACGGTGATCGAAGTCGGTGTGGATGTGCCCAATGCCTCGCTGATGGTGATTGAACACGCCGAGCGTTTTGGCCTGAGCCAGTTGCACCAGTTGCGTGGGCGGGTGGGGCGTGGCGCGGTGGCCTCGGCTTGTGTGCTGCTGTATGCATTGGGCGAATACGGCCGCTTGAGCGACACCGCGCGGGCGCGGTTGCGTGCCATGGCCGAGACCAACGATGGCTTTGAGATAGCAAGGCGAGACTTGGACATACGCGGCCCGGGCGAGTTTTTGGGTTCGCGCCAATCGGGTGCGGCCATGCTGCGTTTTGCCGATGTGGCGGTGGACACCGACTTGCTGGAATGGGCCCGGCATTTGGCCCCCCGCATGCTCGACGATCACCCTGAACTGGCGGCCACCCATGTGGCGCGTTGGTTGGGGGGAAAATCTGATTTTCTCAAGGCCTGATCCATGACCCTCACCGAACTCAAATACATCGTGGCCGTGGCGCGTGAGAAGCACTTTGGCAGAGCCGCCGATGCCTGCTTCGTCTCCCAGCCGACTTTGTCGGTGGCGATCAAAAAACTGGAAGAAGAGTTAGAGGTCAAAATTTTCGAGCGCAATGCCAATGAAGTCAGCGTCACCGCATTGGGCGAAGAAATCATTCGGCAGTCGCAAAGTGTGCTGGAGCAAGCCGCACAAATCAAAGAAATCGCCAAGCGCGGCAAAGATCCGCTTTCAGGGGCTTTGAAGCTGGGGGTGATCTACACCATTGCACCTTATTTATTGCCCGATTTGGTGCGCCATGCGATTGAAATGTCACCGCAAATGCCGTTGATGCTGCAAGAAAACTTTACCGTTAAGTTGCTGGAGATGCTGCGCACTGGCGAAATAGATTGCGCCATCATGGCCGAGCCCTTTCCTGACACGGGGCTGGCCATCGCCCCTTTATATGACGAGCCCTTCATGGCCGCCTTGCCCAGCAGCCATCCGCTGGCCAAAAAAACCTCCATCTCCGCCCAAGCTTTGAAGACCGAGACCATGTTGTTGCTGGGCAATGGCCATTGCTTTCGAGACCATGTATTGGAAGTGTGTCCGGAGTTTGCCCGCTTTTCAAGCCATGCGGAAGGCATTCGCAAAAGCTTTGAAGGGTCTTCCTTGGAAACCATCAAGCACATGGTGGCTGCGGGCATGGGCGTGACATTGGTGCCGCGTTTGAGTGTGCCCAAAGCGGCCTTGCAAACCGGTGCCAAACGCAAAAAAACCGCCGATAGCTATGTTTGCTATTTGCCGGTGGTCGATGGTGAAGATGCGCCGCCCACCCGCCGCGTGGTGTTGGCATGGCGGCGCAGTTTCACCCGCTATGAGGCCATCGTTGCGCTGCGCAATGCCATCCACGCCAGCGATTTACCTGGCGTGACTCGCCTGACCTGAGCATGCGCGAGCGGCTGGGCCTTTACCTGGATTTGATCCGCTGGAACCGACCAGCGGGCTGGTTGCTTTTGCTGTGGCCTTCGCTGTCGGCGTTGTGGATCGCGGCTGGCGGTTGGCCGGGTTGGCATTTGCTGGTGGTGTTCGTCTCAGGCACCGTGCTCATGCGCAGCGCGGGTTGCTGCGTCAACGATGTGGCCGATCGGGACTTCGACATACATGTCAAACGCACCGCTCATCGACCTGTGACCCGAGGCGCTTTATCGGCGCGCGAAGCACTGTGGGTGGGTGCGGTACTGGCTTTGTGCGCTTTTGGTTTGGTCTGCACCACCAATGGGGTGACGGTGGTGTGGTCGGTGGTCGCGCTGGCGGTGACTTTGGCTTATCCGTTTGCCAAACGATTTGTGTCCATGCCCCAAGCGGTGCTGGGTGTGGCTTTCAGTTTTGGCATCCCCATGGCATTTGCCGCTGTGCGCGGTGGCCAGATGAGTTGGGCAGGCGTGTGGCATGCCGTTCCCCCCATGGCCTGGGGCTTGCTGCTGAGCAATTTGTTTTGGGTTTGGCTTATGACACCGAATATGCCATGGTCGACCGTGATGACGATGTGCGCATTGGCATGAAAACCTCGGCCATCACCCTGGGCGATCGCGATGTGCCCACGGTCATGGGCTTTTACGCCATCTATTTGGTATCGTGGTCAGGCTGGCTCAGTGCCCAGGGCTTGCACCCGGTGTGGTGGTTTTTTTGGGTGGCTGCGCTGGTGCAGGCATGGTGGCATTACCGCCTGATCCGAAACCGCGATCGCGAAGGCTGTTTCAAAGCATTTCGGCTCAACCATTGGATGGCAGCCACCTTGTTCGCTGGTTTGGTACTGGGTTCAGCTTGGCGTCCCATGGCACAGGCCAGCCCAATGCCGTAAAGCCCCCGGCGAGGGGCTTTGTGTCAGGAAACTTTACCTTTTTTGGCCTTTTTCTTTTTGAATTTTTTGGCTTTTTTCTCGGCCTTGGGCATGCTGGGGATGGTTGGGGTGGCTTTGGCGGGGATGGACTTTGCTGCGGCAGTGATGGCTGGGCTTGCGGGCGCAGCAGGTGCCGTCTGTTGGGCCCAGTTCAATGCAGGCAGGGTAAATACAGCGGCACAGACCAAGGTCATGAGAGGTTTTTTCATCAGAATGTCTCTGGGTAAAAGGGTGCTTAAATTCTCGCACGGCTGGGTCAATGCCCGAATTCGTCGCCCAAGGTTTTGGCGCGGTCGCAAGCGGCTTGAATGGCGCGTTCAAAGGATTGCGCCACTCGGTCGCTTGCCATGGCGCTGAGTGCCGCATGGGTCGTCCCGCCTTTCGATGTCACCCGTTCGCGCAACACCGACGGTGACTCGGTGCTGGTGCGGGCCAGTTCCGAGGCGCCCACGAAAGTTCCAATGGCGAGTTGCTGCGATTGTGCTTGGCTCAAACCCATGCTTTGACCCGCACGGACCATGGCTTCCATGAAATAAAACACATATGCCGGCCCTGAACCCGATAGCGCGGTGACCGCATCGAGTTGCATCTCTTGCTCCAGCCACAGGCATGCGCCGGTGGTGCCCATCACCTGCTGGACCCATGTGCGATCAGCATCTGTCACGCCGCCACGCGCAAACAATCCGATCTGGCCCAATCCCACCAAGGCTGGTGTGTTGGGCATGGCGCGAACGATGCGCTCACTGCCCAACCATTGCGAAAGGCTGTCTGTTCGGATGCCCGCCGCAACGCTCAAGTGAAGTGCTTGGGTGGTGTATGAGGCGGCTTGGGCGGCAGCGGCTTTGAATTGCTGCGGCTTGACCGCCCAGACCACCTGGCTGGCTTGTCGCAAACTGGCATTGGGCTCGGCCTGCACATGCACACCAAAGTTATGTATCAGGCTTTGACGGGTTGCTGCCACTGGTTCGACCACCCAGATTTGTGGACGGGCCGATGGCGACTGGCGCAGCAAGCCGCCCAAAATGGCGCTGGCCATATGGCCTCCACCCATGAAAACCAGGTTTTCTTTGGCTTCGGGTGCGGTAAGGGTCATTCGTTGGCCTGCTGGTCAAAAGGGTCGTTTGGCGAAGAAATGGCTGGCCAAAATGATTCTGGGCGGCACACATTGTGGGCCATTTGCCAATATCTCTTGACTGCTTGTCAAATGTTATGCCATAATCGTTGGCTTCGCTAGAAATTTGAGTGAAGTATCTACCCCAACTGAGGCGCAGCAAGTGGTTTGCCGCGCGGATGACGGGACCAAGACTGATCGCGGTGCCCAAGGCCATCAAAAGCCCCAAGTCCTCGA
>RFNL01000297.1 GCA_009927195.1 Betaproteobacteria bacterium
TTTGTCGCGAGGTTCAAGGGGGATAGGGCGAGGGGCGTTTGAAGGGAAGTCAAAGCGTGATCTGCTTGCGAGTTGCCGTTTTGGAGCGCCCATTTAAATTCCGTTCCACCTCCAAGCGCAGTGCCGCTTTAATCCTAGACTGAAACTTACTCAACTGGCACTGACTTTTCAGTGTTTCGTGCAATGGCCATATGCTCGGAAACTTGTATGGATTCAATTGGCATCGCCAATCTGAGACTTTCGCGAAACTGTTCTGCTGGTGCGGCATGAACTACCTCTACTACCGCGTCGTAGTTGGCTCTGATAACAGCTTAAATTTCCCCTAAGTTTGCTCGAAAGAATTCCTTACGGCCATTGACCTTGACCATGGCTTGCAGGCAAATATGCTCTCTTCATGTATTTGCTCCCTATTGAACAGGTGGTCTCTCTTTTAAGTCAACCAGCTTGCTCTACGAAGTACGCAAGCGGATCCTTAATAAATACTATAGCCTCAAAAATGAATTAATTTAATCCTAAGTAGCTCATTTATTACAGATTGGCTCAGATCTGCCTACCCAAAATAGCCCCCCACTCATTTCGCACAAGGCCACAACACCGCAAAATCAAAAGAAAGCCGCCGATCTCGGCATATGAACAGCTAATAAAGGGTCGCGATTACTTCCAACCATCTACTTAAGTCGTTGAATCCAACTCTGTGAAGTTGCTGATCTTCACCGTTCCGTCCGGAAAACGGGCAATGATGTCCAACTCGCCGCCCATGGCTTCGATGTGGCTGCGCAAGGTGGACAGGTACATGTCGGTGCGCTTTTCCATTTTGGCAATCGATGGCTGCTGCACATTCAGCACTTCGGCCAGCATTTTTTGCGACAAGCCACGCGCTTGGCGCAGTTCGTGAAGCGGCATCTCTGACAGCATGGCTGTCGCTTTTTTGTTGGCTTGTTGTTGTGCTGCAGGGCTCATGGCCGCACGCAGTTCAGAAAATTTCTTGGCCATCAGTGTTCTCCTTCACGTCGAAGTTGCTCCAGGTGTTCGTCATACAGTTGATCGGCGATGGGGACATGAACCTCATACCAACGATCGTCCCCGGTTTTGTCACCGCCGATCAGCAAAATCGCCATGCGGCGCGGGTCAAAGGCATAAAGCGTTCGGTATGGACGTCCGGCGTGCTGTGTTCGAAGTTCACGCATGTGTCCGTGTTTGGAGCCACTGATGCCACTGCTGTGCGGATGACCGAGCGACGGACCCCGCGCCTCCAGCAAATGAACCGAAGCCGCCACAGAAACCTGTTCGGCCTCCGTCAGACCGGCCCACCAGTCGCCAAATTCATCGGTGTATTCGACATCCCAAGTCATTCGCTCAATATAACCTCAAAGGAATATTTCTTCAAGACCACAAAAACAACGACTTACCTTACTGCGCCGTGTGTACCCAGTTTTCCACTTCCAGTGCGGGCACCCGCTCGAACTCGCCGGTTTTGTTCGTGACCAGCACGAGGCCTTCGCTGCGGGCGTGCGCTGCAATGTGCAGGTCGTTCACACCGATGGGCTGGCCGAGTTTTTCTAAAGCGGCGCGAATCGCACCGTAATGCTGCGCGGCCTTGGGGCCATAAGGCACCACTTCGAGGCGGCTGCAAAAGTCTTCGATGGCGGCCAAGTTCTCGCTCACGCGGCTGCTTTTCTCTGCTCCGTGGAAGAGTTCAGCAAGGGTGATGGAGGAAATGGCCATTCGGCTGGCGTTGGCGTTGAAGGTGGCAAGCACCTCGATGGGTCGCTGCTTCAACACGTAGATGACGATGTTGGTGTCGAGCAGGTAGCGCAGCATCAGAGCGCTTCCCGCTCCGGTTGGTGCTGGGTGGCCCGCTCGGGCAGAAAGTCTTCGCTCACGGTGGGACCATCCTGAAAGAAACTGTCCCAGCTTTGGCCGAGGGGGGCGATGATGCGCTCCTTGCCCTTGACGCGAATGTCTACCTTTTGGACACCCTCGGGCAGACGCACATCCATGGGCAGGCGCACGGCCTGGGTGCGGTTGTTAACGAAAACAGTGCCGATGGACATCACAATTCCCCCAAGGAAAGGTATATAGCAATTGTATACGGCAGATCAAGGGTGATTGAAGGCTGCTTTTTACCGCGCTTTAGACAGCAACCCAACCACCCCCCTCCGTATTTTCCCAAATTCACGCAACCGACATGGCTTTCGACCGTGGCGCACCCAATAATCACGGGTCGGACTCTGGGATAAAAAATGCAATCTGTTGGTCGCCTTTTCAAGGCTTGTTTTTGGTTGGGTTTGTGGGGCTTGGCCCAGGCCAACGCGGCGTGTTTGGGGGACCCCAAGGCCGGTCGGGTCTACATTTTTGATGTCGTTCCCCAGTTCACCGCCGCGCGCATTTACAGCAGTTGGTCGCCCTTGTTGCAGCGGGTGGGCAATGCCAGCGCCATGTGCTTTGAGTTGCGGGTGGCGCCCTCGATTCCTGAGTTTGAGCATAAGTTGCTGAACGGCGAACCTGCGTTTGCCTTCGTCAACCCCTATCACGCGGTGTTGGCCCACAAAAAACAACGCTATCAGCCCTTGCTGTCTGACGGGGATGAAAAGCTCAAGGGCATTTTGGTGGTGCGCCAAGACAGCCCCTTTCGTCAACTGCCTGACCTGCAAGGCAAAATCTTGGCTTATCCTGCACCCAATGCGTTTGCGGCCACGCTACTGATGCGTGCAGAACTGGCCAAGAAAAAAATAGATACCCAAGCTCAGTTCGTCAAAACCCACAGCAATGTGTATCGCACCGTGATTCAAAACGAAGCGGCCGCTGGCGGTGGTGTGAACAACACCTTGGACAGCGAAGTTCCCGAAGTTAGGCAACAACTTCGGGTGATGTACGAAACCGCAGCCTATTACCCTCACCCTGTGGTGACTCACCCCAGCATCAATCCCATGGTGCGCGAAAAGTTCTTCAAGGCATTTGAATCACTCACCAAAGATGAGGCCGGACAAAAGATGCTTGATGCCGTGGGCATCACCAAGCCCATTCAAGTCAATTACGCCAAGCATTACAAAGAGCTGGAAGAACTGGGTTTGGAAAAGTTTTTGGTGTTGAATTAAGGTCATCGCAGATTGGACCGTAACCAGTTATGGAAGGATGCGCGACCAGCCATGCTGATCGCATTGGCATTGGCACTGCTGCAAATTGTCACGGGCCTGGTTGCATACCATCAATCCACACAGTTACTGCGCGAAACCAAATTTTCCACCGCAGCCAACTTGGCCAATGGCTTGGTGACTGCGATAGCTGACTTGGTGGTGCTCAAGGATTACGCCGCCATCGAGTCGCGATTGTTGCAAACCATGGCCAACCAAGAGGTCATCGATGCTGCCTTGATCAACTCAGAGGGGAAAATTGTCTCCGAACTTCGACGCACGCCCGACAAGATCAAAGTGGTATTCAATGGGCCTGTGCAATCCATTTCTGATCTCATGAGAGGTCAGGCTTTGCTACAAAAAGTGGAAGAGCCGCACATCATCACATGGGCAAAAATCAGCGTCGGTACGGATTTGGGTTGGATCAAGTTAACCACTTTGGTGGCTTTGGACCAGGACGAATTAACCTCATTGCAAAGGCAAACCTTTTGGCTGTCTATGGGCGCCTTGTTATCTGGGGCATTGATCTTGGGCCTTTTTTTATGGCGCGCATATTTCTCGGTGGTCAAGCGCGGCCATGTCATCGAAAACCAATTGGATGATGTATCCACTCGTTTGCATCAATCTGAAAAATTGGCATCCTTGGGCCAGCTTGCAGCGGGTGTGGCGCATGAGATCAACAACCCCATTGGTTATGTCTCGTCGAACCTGACCACCTTGAACAAGTACATCGTCATCTACGAAAAAACAATTGATCAACTGCTGGCCCAAGAAGCCCAAACGCGCCAACCACCACCTGCTGACGCCGCTGATGCGCCCACATCCAAGCCCAAACCAGTGGCCAGCCTTGCCATTCGACAAGACGTTCAAGAACTGTTGCGCGAAACCCAAGAGGGCATCACCCGCGTCAAAAACATCATTCAAGACCTGAAAGATTTTTCACGCTCCAACGCCGGCCAGCATTTCATCCTGGCCGACTTGCAACTGGGGTTGCGCTCCACCATCAACATTGTGGCCAGCGAGGTGAAATACCGCGCCGAGCTAGAGTTGCAATTGGCCACCTTGCCGCAAGTGGAGTGTGTGCCCTCTCAAATCAATCAGGTTTTTTTAAACATGATTGTCAATGCCGCCCAGGCCATGCCCAAGGACCACAAGGGCAAGATCATCATCCGATCGGGTGAGTCCAACGGCATGGTTTGGTTTGAATTTGAAGACAACGGCATTGGCATGGATGCGTCAACCATCGACAGGATTTTCGATCCATTCTTCACGACCAAGGATATCGGCACTGGTACGGGACTGGGCCTATCGGTGTCCCTGGGTATTGTCAAGCGCCATGGCGGCCAAATTTTGGTGCACAGCACCCTTGGCGTTGGAACTACTTTTAAAATTGAATTGCCAGTGAGTCAACCTCATCATGAAACCAGTCTACCCGTGGTGAACGCATGAACGACAACACCGCCTCCACTTTGGACGTGACCGATCTCTCCAGCCATTGGGATCCAGCATCGGTGAAGATCTTGTGCGTTGACGATGAGCCCAATGTGTTGTCCGCCCTGCGCCGGATGTTCAACCTCGAAGGCTGCCAGATCACTGAGGCCCGAGGGGGCAGCGCTGCCTTGCAAGTCATGGCCAGCGAGACTTTTGACGTGATCATTCAGACATGCAAATGCCGGAAATGAACGGCGCTCAACTGTTGCAGCAGGTTCGTGCGCAATGGCCCGAGACCATGCGCATCATGTTGACCGGCACGGCAGACTTGGCCAATGCAGTGGCAGCTATCAATCAAGGCGAGATTTACCGCTATGTCTCCAAGCCTTGGAGCGACGATGAATTGCTGGGCATTGTCAAAAGCGCCGTGGCTTTTGCCAAATTGGCCAAAGAGCGTGAGCGCCTGACCGCCCTCACGCAGGAGCAAAACAAAGCTCTGGAAAACATGGTGGAGACCTTGGAGGAAAAGGTGCAAGCCCGCACCGCCTCGCTGCGCCAGGCCTACACGTCTTCGATCAAGGCCTTTTCGGTTTTGCTGGGGCTGCGCAATGTCAGATTGCTGGAGCACGCCAAACGGGTGGCCAACACCGCCATGAAGATGTCGCAATTGGCGGGTCACGACCATGCGATGTCACAGGATATTTTCATCGCAGGCTTGCTGCATGACTTGGGCAAAATTGGCCTGAGCGACCGGGTGCTCAACACCTTCATCGACAACCTGCCCCAAAGTGACTTTGCTTTGCTGGAGAACCATTGTGCATTGGGAGCCACTTGCCTCAAGGGATTAGAGGGCATGGATACAGTGGCCCAAATGATCCGCGCGCACCACGAAAATTTTGACGGCAGTGGTTACCCCGATCGCCTGGTTGGGGAGGCCATCCCGATCGGTGGCAGGTTCCTGGCTGTGATTGAGGTCTATGAGGAGCTCATGTCGGGCGATTACGATGGCAAACCTTGCAACCACGCAACCGCCATGAGAACCATTCTCAGCAACCGAGGCAAACTTTTTTGCCCCCAGTCGGTTGACCTGCTGGCCAAGGTCATGGGGGGGGTGCCTGCGCCGGCCCAGGCCGCAGCCAACCCGGCCGCCGCGCCCGCTCCCAAGGCCCCAGCCACGGCAGTTCAGGGCAAAGACGTTTCCGCCAATTTGAGCTTCAGGCATTTGGTGGAAACCATTCGCAAATTTTCACATGCGCGCATTGACGATTTGCGCACCCAGCCCAATGGTTTGTTATGGGTTCGCATCGAAAGTGCACACGGCCAGGGCAACCCGGACTTGGTGATATGGCTCAAAGGCCATGGTTTCGTTTGGTCAGCGGAACAGGGTGCCTGGCGCCACCCAGGCTGAAGCGCCCACTGGGACAGCCTGCTGCTCAGGCCACTGCGCCTTGGTTTTTGAGCAGCGCAACCTCTGAGGCCGTCAGGCCCAATACGGCCAATACCTCGTCGGTGTGTTCGCCTTGCACCGGCGGATGTTGGCGCACACCCAGCCGCTGCCCGTTCATGGTCAAGGGCAACAAAGCGGCACGGGCCATTTGCCCGGCGCGCGGTCCATCACTCAATCGCACATCGGCCAAGCCGCCAGTGGCTTGCAAATGCGGGTCATCAAACAAGTCTTCGGGCTTGGCAATCGGGGCATATGGCAAACCAGCTGCCTCGAACAAATCGGACAACTCTTTGGCGCTCCACTGCGCCAAACGCGCCCGCAAGTCGGGCAGCAATTGCGCGCGCAAGCGAACCCGATCATTGTTGGTGGCGTAATCGGCCCGTGCCAACAAATCGGCAAAGCCCAGTGATTCGCAAAACACTTTCCACTGCGCGTCGCTGACAGCGGCCAAAAATATTTGCGCGCCCGCTTTGACGGTGAACACGTCATAGACCGCCCAAGCCGAGATGCGATCGGGCATGGGTGAAGCGGCTTTTCCGGTGACGGCGTATTGCAGCATGTGCTGCCCCACCAAGAAGACATTGTTTTCAAACAATGCGGCTTGCACCTCTTGGCCCCGACCGGTGATGCCGCGCTGAATCAATGCACCCATGACACCAATGGCACCAAACATGCCGCCCATGATGTCGTTGACGCTGGTGCCTGCCCTCAATGGGTCACCGGGCCGCCCTGTCATGTAGGCCAAGCCGCCCATCATTTGCACCACCTCATCGAGTGCGGTGCGGTGTTCGTAAGGGCCCGGCAAAAAACCTTTGAGGCTGGCATAAATCAACCGTGGGTTGTCGGCGCTCAGGCTGGCGTAGTCCAAGCCATATTTGACCAAGGTACCGGGTTTGAAATTTTCAGTCACCACATCGGCGCTTTGGCACAAGCGCCGGGCCAGCGCCACCCCTTGCGGATGGTGCAAGTTGATGCGAATGCTTTTTTTATTGCGGTTGAACATGGGGAAAAAGCCCGCGCCCGAGCCCAGTAAGTGCCGGGTGCGGTCGCCCTCCATGGGTTCGACCTTGATCACCTCTGCCCCCAAATCGGCCAGCACCATGCCACAGGTGGGGCCCATCACCATGTGGGTGAACTCAATGACCCGCAAACCGCTCAAAGGTCGGTTGTGCATCATCTCAGCCATCAATCACCGGTGAACACTGTCAACACGCCGGTATAACCATACAAATGGCGGTGGGCAATTTCGCCGCCGGCAAAAAACCCCACCAAAGGCACATCGCCCAAGGCACGGCGCACGATGTGCATCTCGGCGCTGGGTCCGCCGAAATGGGGGCCACCTCGACCAGCACAGCTGACATAGACAGCACCCAAGATGCGCTTGGACCCAGGCTCAGATGGAACGGGCAACCCTTGACCCGGGTTGGCCCAGTGCATGACATCGTCGTCCATCAAAGCGGGCGCTTCCAACGACTCTCTGATTTCAGATCCAATGCGCATGATGTCGGCGCGTGCCGCGTTCACATGGCGTTGGCAAAAACTCAAGCCCATGCCGGGTGATACCCATTCCGCCACAGCCACGGCACGGCGCACCGGGTCCAGGCCCACAATGTGGCGCACCCAAACATCTTCACCAAACTCTCCCTTGCGGCGCAGCGCTTGGTCGCTCGATGCCGACAAACCGACCAAGGTGGATCTGACTTTCAACAAGGCGGGCTGAGGGTTGTCCAGCGAGATTTCCAGGTCGCGCATCAACACGTCAAGGGCTGGCTCACCATCCAAGGCCAATACCAAATGACCTTCGCAATCGGTGATGGCGTGCTGGGCCGACACAGGCACACAGCCTTGGGTGACCCGAGACAATAAAGTCACCTGCGGGCCGAAAGCCACCCCACTGAGCCCACCGCTGTAAACGCCTGACGCTGCGCCATGGCCGCGCACATGCCCCGCCGAGCTGACGGCAAATTGCAACGCAACCTGGCGGCTGCTGGCCAAGCCACCAAACACATAGCCACTGGCGGTGCGTTGGGCCATTTCTTCAATCAAACCCGCCAGGTCGGGTGTTTGTCCGTCGGCATGGACCAATGCAGTATGGGTTTCAAAGCCCAGGTTCTGGCCCAGCGGGGCCACACCACTGAAAACCCGGTATTGGTTGTGGGGCAACTCGCACAGCATCACCGTCAAAGCAGGTTCATCAAAGTATTCGACGTTGTTGGCTGCAATGCCCACGCCAACCGTACCGGCCCAGTCGGTGACCGTGGGCAATTCGGCCCCCAACCAATCCAAGATGTCTTGCGCGTCATTGGCATAGTGATCGGTGATGTAGAGCAAGCCCAGGGTCGGTTGCGCGGCGTGGGTGGGCAAACTCAGCTGCGCTTTGAGTTGCGCCAGCACCAAACCGGCGGCCATGGGCCACTGCGGGTGCGTGGCATGGGCGCAGGGAAACAACTTCATGCGCGTGGGCTGACCCGGCGTTTGCGGGTTGCCGTTTGGTGGGCAGGGGCGGCGTTGGCAGCCGCTGGGGATGGGTGGACCAAACCAGCCCCGTCCATGCCTGCTGCTTTGGCCTGTTGCTGCATGTCAGACATGGTTTTTTGCGCAATGTCTTGAAACTGTTGGGTCAGCGCCCCCCACCAAAGCATGGGGTCAACCCCTGGTGCAGCGGAAGCACCAGCGGCTTTTGCAGTCCTTTTGGCTTTGGTCGCAGGCTTTGGCGCTGAGGGCGAAGCGGTGCCCGATTTGGCGGTGAATGCCGCTGCAGCGTTGGGCCAAGCGTCAGGCTTGATCTTGAGCGACTGGGCCAAGTCACCCATGCTCAGGTTCATGCCTTGCAAGGTGTTGAGCGTCATGCGCTGCACCTCCAGCGCTTGGATGGTGGCCGCAATGGCTTGGGTGTTTTGGTTCAACCAAAACTGAACCGCCTTGAGTTCCTGGATGCGTTTGTCCAACTCTTTCGGATCCAAGGTGGGCACGACCCAGGGGCTGGTCCCCAAGCCCGCTGCGGCACTTTGGGTTTGCAGGTTTTTCAAAAAATCAAAGCCGGGCACAAATTGGCTGAAATCAAAACCAGGGGTTTGGCTCATGCGACGCATCCTTGCAGTTGGGCAGTCCCCATGGACCACTCCATCCCCCAAGCTTAAACCCTTTGGCCTTTAACGCTCAGTGCTTGTGGGCCGCGCCGTCTTTGCCCATGCCATGGGTCATTTCTTTGACGGGCAGTTTGATTTCTTGTTGCGACAACACCCCTTTGCTGTCTTTGAATTGAAGGGTGAGGCTCACAATGCTGTCTTTGGCCAGCGGGCCTTTGAGGTCCATCAGCATGACGTGGTAGCCGCCAGGTTGCAAGGCCACGGTCTTACCGGCTGGCAAATCTATGGCGGGCAAGGCCGACATCTTCATCACATTGTTTTCCATTTTCATCTCGTGCACCTCGGCCACGCCAGCCACCGGGCTGCTCACCCCAACCAATTGGGTTGCTTGCGCGGCAGTGAGTTTCATGAATGCGCCACTGGATTTTTGACCCGTCACAGTGGCCCGCGCCCAGGGCTCTTCCACCTTGACCTGGGACCAAACCGGAAGCGCCCAACAGGCAGCCGACAAAACGACAAGATGTAAACGGTTTTTCATTTCACTTCCTTTGTTGACAAAAATAGCGGGTTGCCAACCTCATGGTTGGCGCTCGGTGATAAAACCAATGCCTTGAATGCCTGCGCGTTGCGCAGCGGCCATGGCTTGGGCCACGCGCTCGTAGCGCACATCGCGGTCGCCACGGATGTGCAGCTTGGGCTGGGGTTGTTTGGCGGCCTCGGTTTGCAGCAAGGTCACCAGCGCTGCATCGTCGATGGCTGTTTCGTTCCACCAGTAGCGGCCTTGCGCATCTACGCTGAGCCGAATGGTCTGCGGTGGTGTGTCCTGCGCTTGGTTGGTGGCGCGTGGCAATTGCACATTGACCGTGTGCTTCATCACTGGCACGGTGATGATGAAGATGATGAGCAACACCAACATCACA
>RFNL01000158.1 GCA_009927195.1 Betaproteobacteria bacterium
GTCCACCACCACACCCAATTCGCGGCAAACATCATTGGTCAGATCGAGCGGAAAGCCGTAGGTGTCGTGCAGTTTGAATGCCAATTCGCCGGGCAGGTTTTTGCCATGCGACACCGACCCATCGGCAGGCGCTGCTGGGTCAAGCCCCAAGGCGCTGTTCAAGATGGTCATGCCCACTTCCAGCGTCTCGTAAAAGCGCTCTTCCTCGGCCTTCAACACATTGGTGATGCGCTCTGCCTGGTTCGCCAACTGGGGGTAGGCCTGGCCCATGAGCGCCACCAGATCGGGCACCATCTGGTGGAAGAAAGGTGTTTTTTGGCCCAGCTTGTAGCCGTGTCGAATGGCACGGCGGATGATGCGCCGCTGCACATAGCCGCGGCCCTCGTTGCTGGGGATCACGCCATCGGCCACCAGGAAGGCGGTAGCGCGCAAGTGGTCGGCGATCACGCGCAGGCTGGGGTTGTTCAGGTCGGTGCAACCGGTTTCTCGCGCAGCAGCTTTGATGAGGGTCTCAAACAAGTCAATTTCGTAGTTGCTGTGCACATGCTGCAAGATGGCGGCCAGCCGCTCCAGGCCCATGCCAGTGTCCACGCAAGGCGCGGGCAACGGGGTGACCGAACCGTCTTCGTGCATCTCGAACTGCATGAACACGTTGTTCCAGATTTCGATGAAGCGGTCGCCGTCTTCCTCGGGGCTGCCCGGCGGGCCACCGGCGATGTGCGGGCCGTGATCGTAAAAAATCTCCGAGCAAGGGCCGCATGGGCCGGTATCGGCCATCATCCAGAAGTTATCGCTCTTGTAGCGCCCGCCCTTGTTGTCGCCAATGCGGATCACCCGCTCGGGCGGCAGGCCGATTTCTTTCGTCCAGATGTCATAGGCCTCGTCGTCTTCCTGATAGACCGTGGCGAGCAGGCGTTCCTTGGGCAGCTTGTAGACCTCGGTGAGCAGTTCCCAGGCCCAATGGAGCGACTCGCGCTTGAAGTAGTCGCCAAACGACCAGTTGCCCAGCATCTCGAAAAAGGTGTGATGGCGCGCGGTGTAGCCCACGTTCTCCAAGTCGTTGTGCTTGCCGCCGGCGCGCAGGCAAGCCTGTACCGAGGCTGCACGCACATAAGAGCGCTTGTCGCTGCCCAGAAACACGTCCTTGAACTGCACCATGCCCGAGTTGGTGAACATGAGGGTCGGGTCGTTGCCCGGCACCAGCGGGCTGGAAGCGACCACGGTGTGGCCTTTGGCGGCAAAAAAATCCAAAAAAGACTTGCGAATGTCGGCAACCGACAGATAGGGCGTGGGGTGGGTTGGGCTGTTCATGGTGTTTGGCAGAGATGGGGCGTTGCGCAGGGCCGCAAGCCCGGGTGAAGGTCCCGACCTCAAAGCCAGAGATTATAAGTTTGGCCCTTGTCAGCCAGGGCTTTAAAGTCTTGCGCCAGAAAGCCGTTGGGGGGGAAAAGCTTGGGTTAACATCAGAAATTGGTATTTTTTTGATTTTTCGCAAGTAGCCACTTTCGAATCATTCATTTCGGAAAAAGCGCATGAACGATCCCCAGGTCTATCTACGGTTTTTGAATTTGCTCCACACCCTCGAAGGTTCAGGGCAAATGTCCGATCTGGACACCGATTCGCGCAAATTGCTTGAATTGATTGCCCTCAAACACCACCAACAAAAAGCCATGACCGTCAGCGATGCCATGGGTCTTGTGAGCATCGCCTCGCCCGCCACCATCCACCGCAAGCTCGACGCATTGCGCGAT
>RFNL01000084.1 GCA_009927195.1 Betaproteobacteria bacterium
GGCTGTGGGGCATTGCAGCGGCTTCGTTTGTGGCCATCTTTGGGTTGCAAGTGCCGTTTCCGGCCATCGTGACGGCTGCGGCATGCATCGGCTTTGTGGGCGGGCGCATCGCGCCCAATGCCTTCGAGCTGGGGGGTGGGCATGGCCGTGGCAGCGCATCGACCGCTCCCGCTTGGATCGATGACCACAGCCCCACGCCCGCCCATGCCCAGTTTGCCTGGCGCAAGCTGTTGCGGGTGGTGTTGGTCGCTTTGGGGCTTTGGTCGGCACCCATGGCGTTGTTGACACTCGTTTTTGGATGGGACCACACCCTGACCCAAATGGCGTGGTTTTTCACCAAGGCCGCGTTTTTGACGTTTGGTGGTGCCTATGCCGTGCTGCCCTACGTGTACCAAGGTGCGGTGGTGCAATTTGCTTGGCTCACGCCCAGCCAAATGATGGACGGTTTGGCTTTGGGCGAGACCACCCCAGGGCCACTGATCATGGTGGTGGCATTTGTCGGTTTTGTCGGGGCTTATGCCAAGGCCGTGTTGGGACCAGACGCTTTGTTCATGGCGGGAGCGCTGGCAGCAGGCTTGGTGACTTGGTTCACCTTTTTACCCTCTTTCATGTTCATCTTGGCTGGCGGCCCCCTGGTCGAGAGCACCCATGGTGCGCTGGGGTTCACCGCGCCGCTCAGCGCGATCACTGCCGCAGTGGTGGGGGTGATCTTGAATTTGGCCCTGTTTTTCGCTCACCACCTGTTGTGGCCGCAAGGCTGGGATGGGCCCTTGGATATGGCATCGGCCCTGCTGGCCATCGGCGCGACCGTCGCCCTATTTGCCTTCAAACGCTCGGTGATGGAAGTGATCGTCGCGGGTGGCTTGGCCGGCTTGCTGATCAAAACCTGGGGGGGTTGAACTCACAAGCGTTCGACCACCCAGGCATGCACGCTGGCCAGCGCCGCATCCAAACCCGCAGGTTGGGTGCCACCGGCCATGGCCATGTCGGGCTTGCCGCCTCCTTTGCCACCCACTTGGTTGGCAATGAAGTTGACCAGTTCGCCAGCCTTGACGCGGCCCAGGGTGTCGGTGGTCACGCCGGCTGCGATTTGCACCTTCTCACCGTCCACGCTGGCCAATACCACCACA
>RFNL01000101.1 GCA_009927195.1 Betaproteobacteria bacterium
GTGCTGTCAGGCAAGCCGAGTATCTGCTCAACACGACCGAACAATTCGGAGGCAAACGCCACCTCGGCCGGGCCGTGCATTTTGGGTTTGACGATGTACACCGACCCGGTGCGCGAATTGCGAATGCCGTTGGCCCCGTGGCCTTGCAAGTCGTGCAAGGCGATGGTGGTGGTGACCATGGCGTCCATGATGCCCTCGGGGATCTCGTGCCACTGGTCGTCCGTGCCTTGGTAAAGGATGGCAGGGTTGGTCATCAAGTGACCGACATTGCGCAAGAACAACAACGATCGGCCATGCACAGTCACCTCGACGTCGCCCTTGGGTGCATGGTAGACACGATCGGGATTCAAGCCCCGCTTGAAACTGTGGCCCGCTTTGTGGACCTCTTCGGTCAAGGTGCCTTTCAAGATGCCCAACCAGTTGCTGTAGGCCAGGAGCTTGTCTTCTGCGTCCACCGCGGCCACCGAGTCTTCCAGATCGAGGATGGTGGAGAGGGCGGCTTCCACCACCAGGTCGCAAACGCCAGCTGGGTCGGTGGCGCCAATGGGGTGTTGGGCGTTGATTTGGATGTCCAGGTGCAAGCCGTGGTGGATCAGCAAAACCGAGGTGGGGTGGGCCGCGTCGCCTTGGTAGCCGACGAATTGCTTGGGGTTGGCCAAGGGCGAGTTTTTGCCACCTTTGAGCATGACCACCAACGCACCTTTGACCACGGCATAGCCGATCGAGTCGATGTGCGAGCCTGATTTCAAGGGCACGGTGCGATCCAGCACATAGCGGGCGTATTCAATGACTTTGGCGCCGCGCTTGTGGTTGTACCCGGGGCCTTTGGCACAGCCATCGGCCTCGGAGATTGCGTCGGTGCCGTACAAAGCGTCATAAAGCGAACCCCAGCGGGCATTGGCCGCGTTCAAGGCGTAACGCGCGTTCAAGATGGGCACCACCAATTGGGGGCCTGCTTGGGTGGCGAGTTCGGTGTCGACGTTTTGGGTGCTGATGCTGAATTTTTGGGGTGGTGTGACCAAATAACCAATGCCCTCCAGAAAAGCCTGGTAGGCGTCCATGTCGGTGATGGGCCCGGGATGGGCTTGGTGCCAGTGGTCCAGTTCGGTTTGCAGTCGGTCACGCTCGGCCAACAGGGCCAGGTTCTTGGGGGCAAGGTCGGCCACCAAGCGGTCAAAGCCATGCCAAAAGTGGTCGCTGCTGATGCCGGTGCCGGGCAAAACCTGTTGGTCGATGAATTGCTGCAAGGCGGTGTCAACATGCAGGCAATGGATGGCGGTGCGTGCGGTCATGGTGTGGGGCCCAAATGGGTTGAAAACCATTCATCTTAAATTAAGAGTGATCTGCCACTCTAAGGCCGGGCGCACCGCCCGTAAAATCGCGTCCCTATGCTGCTTGTCAAACAACAACTCCTGGCCGATTTAGGTCAGGCTCTGTCGGCGCTCGCGCCTGGCCATACCCACTCCCCTGAACTGGCCAGCCCCAAGGTGGCCTCGCACGGCGATTGGGCCATCACCGCGGCCTTGCAATGGGCCAAGCCTTTGGGTCAGTCCCCGCGCCAAGTGGCAGAGCGGCTGCGCGCCGATTTGCAGGCCCGCCCGGCTTTTGCGCAGTGGGTCGACAGCTTGGAGATCGCTGGTCCGGGTTTCATCAATCTGCGTTTGAAACCTGCCGCCCAGCAAAACATCGTGCGCGAGGTGCTGCAAGCCGGTGCCCAGTTTGGACACCAAGCCACCACAGGCCAACGCATCCTGGTGGAGTTTGTGTCGGCCAACCCCACAGGGCCATTGCATGTGGGCCATGGCCGTCAAGCGGCTTTGGGCGACGCGATTTGCCAGTTGCTGGAGAGCCAAGGCCATGCGGTCTACCGCGAGTTTTATTACAACGATGCCGGTGTGCAAATTGCCACCTTGGCCAACTCGACCCAACTGCGCGCCCAAGGCCTGCGCCCGGGCCAGCCCGGTTGGCCCGAGCAGGCCTATAACGGCGATTACATCCAAGACATTGCCGATGCTTTCATGGCGCGCCAGACGGTGCAAGCCGATGACCGCAGCTTCACCGCCAGCGGCGACCTCAACGATTTGGACGGCATGCGCCAATTTGCCGTGGCCTATTTGCGCCATGAGCAAGACCTGGATTTGCGGGCATTTGGCGTGCGTTTTGACAACCACTACCTGGAGTCCAGCCTCTACACCAGTGGCCGGGTCGAGCAAGCCGTGCAGCGCTTGCAAGCCGCTGGCAAAACCTATGCGCAAGACGGTGCACTGTGGTTGCGCAGCACCGATTACGGCGATGACAAAGACCGGGTGATGCGCAAGAGCGACGGCAGTTACACCTATTTCGTGCCCGATGTAGCCTACCACATCACCAAGTGGGAGCGCGGGTTCGCCCGTGTGGTCAACATCCAAGGCGCCGACCACCACGGCACCATTGCCCGGGTGCGCGCGGGTTTGCAAGCAGTGGGTGTGGGCATCCCCGAGGGCTATCCAGACTATGTCTTGCACACCATGGTGCGGGTGGTGCGCGGTGGCGAGGAGGTCAAAATCTCCAAGCGTGCAGGCAGTTACGTGACCTTGCGCGATTTGATCGAGTGGACCAGCAAAGACGCGGTTCGTTTTTTCTTGCTCAGCCGCAAACCCGATACCGAATACGTGTTCGACATCGACTTGGCCTTGGCGCAAAACAACGACAATCCGGTTTTTTATGTGCAATATGCACACGCACGCATTTGCTCGGTGCTGTTGCGCCAGGCTTGGCCCGAAGAGGCCCAGCGCAGCGCCCTGGATGAAGCCCAGCGCCAAGCGGGCGTGGCCCAGGCCATGGCGCATTTGCAGTCGGTGGACTTGTCGCCTTTGACCAGCCCGCCCGCCCAGGCCTTGATGCTCAAGCTGGCCCAGTACCCAGCCATGCTGAGCGCGGCAGCGCGCGACTTTGCGCCCCATGATGTGTCTTTTTATCTGCGCGAATTGGCCGCCTGCTACCACAGTTATTACGATGCCGAGCGCATTTGGGTCGACGAATTGCCCTTGCGCCAAGCCCGCATGGCCTTGGCCGCAGCCACCGCGCAGGTGTTGCACAATGGTTTGAAGGTGTTGGGTGTCTGCGCCCCCACCAGCATGTAAGGACAGGGCACATGAGGCAACAAAAAGGCGGCACGCTGCTGGGGTTTATTTTGGGATTGGTCGTGGGCCTGAGCGTGGCTCTGGTGGTGGCCGTGTATGTGACCAAAGTGCCGATCCCCTTCATGAACAAAGCCCCAAGCCGCAGCGCAGAGCAAGATGCGGCCGAGCAAAAAAAGAACAAAGACTGGGACCCCAACGCACCCTTGTACGGCAAAAACCCCGCCAAACCGGCGGCCCCCAGCGAGCCCATCGATGCCGCCCCACCAACGGTCGAAGACAAAAAATCAGACGACCCTTTGGGCGACCTGGCCCGCGCCAAAGCCGGCGCTGATCCATTTTTGTATTTTGTCCAGGCCGGCGCCTACCGCAGCGAGCCTGAGGCGCAAGCGCAAAAGGCCAAGCTCGCCCTCAAGGGCTTGGAATCGGGCATCAGCGAGCGTGAGCAAGACGGTCGCACCGTCTTTCGGGTTCGACTGGGGCCGTTTGACACCAAGGAAGATGCCGAAGTCACCAAGAAAAAACTCGATGGCATCAAAGTAGAAGCCGCTTTAGTGCGTGTGCAGCGCTGACCCACCACACCCCCTGTATCGAAAAGGACCAAACCATGAAACGCCGTGATTTCACCCTGGCCGCTGCCGCTGGATTGCCCACCTGGGGATTTGCCCAAGGGCCTGCCCCCAGCCGGCCTGCGCCCCAAGAGGGCATTGAGTACGTCACCTTGGACAAGCGGGTACCGGCCGAGTCCAACGACGGCAAGATCGAGGTGATTGAGTTCTTTTGGTACAGCTGCCCTCACTGCAATGCCTTTGAACCCCGCTTTGCCCAGTGGCTGAAAACCATTCCCAAAGATGTGCTGGTGCGCCGCGTGCCGGTGCGCTTTCGCGATGACTTTGAACCTCAGCAACGCATGTTCTACACCCTGGAGGCGATGGGCAAGTTAGAGGCCCTGCATGCCAAGCTGTTTGCCGCGATTCATGCTGAAAAGCAAAAGCTCGACACCTTGGACACCCTCAGCGCTTGGGTGGCCAAAAACGGTGTGGACAAATCCAAATTCACCGAGATCTTCAACTCCTTTGGTGTGGCCACCAAGGCCAAGCGCGCCACCCAGTTGCAAGAGGCCTTCAAGGTCCAGGGCGTGCCCTCTTTGGGGGTGGCTGGTCGTTTCTACACCGACGGCACTTTGGCCTCGAGCATGGAATCGGCTTTGGGCGTGGTCGAGTATTTGCTGGGCCAAGTTCGCAAAGGGCGCTGAGCCTTATTCAAGGAGCCCGACCCGCTGGTGGGCACGCCGCCCTCCTCCAGTCGCTGCGCTCCCATGTCGTCGGGTCGACGCACCCCAAGATGGCGGTTTCAGAGGGGGAGTTCAATCCTTGAACCCCCAAAATGACCCATTTGAGAGGGGAAAACGAGCAAACGCCACCCCGCTACAATCGCGCCCAATCATGTCGAGCAAGATTCATGCCTTCTCTTTATGTGCCAGTTTGATCCTGGTCATGGGCCTGTGGCCTGCCGGGGTGTGGGCGGAGCGCGCGGACCGTGACAAGCCGCTCAACATCGAGGCCGATAACCTGCGTCACGACGAACTCAAAAAAACCAGCGTTTTCACCGGCCGGGTGGTGGCCACCAAAGGCAGCATCGTCATGCGTGGCAACCGCTTGGAGGTGCGCCAAGATGCGGATGGCCATCAGTTTGCCGTTCTCAGCGCCAGCGAGGGCGAACGGGCGTTTTTTCGGCAAAAGCGCGAAGGTTTCAATGAATTCATGGAAGGCGAGGCACAAACCATTGAATACGATGGCCGCGCTGATCAGGTGTTGCTCAGGGTTCGCGCCGAGTTGCGCCGCTTGCGTGGCACGGTGGTGAGCGACGAAATTCTTGGTCAAACCATCTCCTACAACAACCTCAGTGAAGTCTTTATCGTCGACGGCAAGGCCACAGGGGGTAAAACAGAGGCGCTCGCACCCATCAATCCCGATGGCGGGCGTGTGCGTGCGGTGCTCTCTCCCCGTCCCGCCAGCGGGGACAAAAAGTGATTGCCGTCTCGGGCGCGCTGTCGGCATCCGGTGCGGACAGCCGCCTGCAAGCCCAGCACCTGCGCAAGTCCTACGGCAGCCGGGTGGTGGTGCAAGACGTGTCGATCGGTGTGAACAAGGGTGAGGTGGTGGGTTTGCTGGGACCCAATGGCGCGGGCAAAACCACTTCGTTTTACATGATCGTTGGCCTGGTCCGCTCTGACGGGGGCACGATCAGCATCGATGGCCAGCCCATCGAGCGCTTGCCCATCCACCGCCGCGCCCGCCTGGGTTTGAGTTACCTGCCGCAAGAGGCATCGATTTTTCGCAAACTCAATGTGCAAGACAACGTGCGTGCGGTGCTGGAGTTGCAACGCGACGAGAACGAACAGCCGCTGTCGCCCGCCGACATTGAGCAACGCTTGAACACCTTGCTGGCCGAATTGCGGGTCGACCATTTGCGCGACTCTCCAGCCCTGGCCTTGTCCGGTGGCGAGCGGCGCAGGGTGGAGATCGCCCGCGCCTTGGCCACCCAGCCACGCTTCATCTTGCTCGACGAACCCTTTGCCGGCATCGACCCGATTGCGGTGATTGAGATCCAGCGCATCATTGGTTTTCTCAAGTCGCGCGGCATCGGTGTGCTCATCACCGACCACAATGTGCGCGAAACGCTGGGCATTTGCGACCATGCCTGCATCATCAACGACGGTCGTGTGCTGGCCCAGGGCACGCCCGCTGACATCATTGACAACGCCGATGTGCGCCGGGTTTACCTCGGTGAGCACTTCAAAATGTGATGAAGCAAGGCCTGTCACTGCGCGTCTCCCAACATCTGGCGCTCACGCCCCAGTTGCAGCAGTCAATTCGCCTGCTCCAACTCTCCACCATGGAGTTGAGCCAAGAGATCGATCAAATGCTCGACGACAACCCGTTTCTGGAAAAAGAAGTCGAAGAGGCCCCCCGGGAAGAGTTTGGCTTGGCCAAGGCCGATGCCCCAGCCCAAAACGATGGCGAGGAGGCGATGGACTTTGTGCCTGGCGCTGGCGTGAGCGAGGTGGCGGTGGACAACAGCGCCAGCGACACCGAGCCCACGGTGGACGGTGTGGCCGAGAGTTGGGAAGGCGACGGCAGCACCGACACCCATGCCGACGATCCCGAGTGGGGGGGCGACGCGCCGGCGCGCAATGGGGCCAATGAGGGCGACGACACCGATGCCACCGAGTTGGCGCGCAGCCAAGAGTCGCTCACCGCTTTCTTGCACCGCCAAGCCTTGGCCCTGCGCTTGAGCGAGACCGAT
>RFNL01000438.1 GCA_009927195.1 Betaproteobacteria bacterium
AAGGACTCCACATCGTGGTCAAACGAAGCAAACACCACGCCGCCACGGGTCGCCACCTTGAGCGGGGTCAGGCTGTGTTCTTCGGTTTTGAAGTCAGCAGGCATTCCGCCGTTGACTTTGCCTTCTTGGCGCACGCCGCGCCTGAAAGGAACGCCTTGCAACTGACCTTGCAAGTTGTAGCTCCACTGGTGGTAAGAGCAGACAAACTCTTTGCGGTTGCCATGGCGCTCGCGCATGAACTGCATGCCCCGGTGGGCACACACATTTTCAAACACCTTCACCTCGCCTTGCGCGTCACGCACCATGATGACCGAGCGCTCACCCACAGCAGTGCGTTTGAAATCGCCCACCTCGGGGACCTCGACTTCCAAGCCGACATAACACCAATGCTTTTGGTAAAAAAACCGATCCATCTCCACCTGATGCAAAGCGGCCTGGGTGTATGCGGCAAAGGGAATGCGGCTGGTGTCGCCCATCTCCCAATTCAAGGAAGTGGTTTGGTTGTCAGCGTTCATGGTGTGTGATGATGATGCATAGTCAGATGTTCTCTCAAATGCGGTGGGCCGCTTCCATTTCCCGGCGAATTTGGCAGGCATGGGTTTGGGTGTCCATGGCCACATCGTCCCAACTCAGGCTTTGGCCTTGAGCGATCGGGCGCAACACCTTGACCCCATGCGCCAAACCCAGGGGCAGGCCGCCCATGCGCAAAGATGTGGCAGCGGGCAACAGTTTGCCCCACACGGTGTAACCCCCCTCGCCGTCGAGCATTTCCCCGGGCTTTAAGTCACGTTTGGCGGTGGCCACGACATCGGCATGCCAACCCGTGGCCACCCCGGTGGGCTCAGCGCGCAAAGCCACACTGGCCACACTGACCCCCACCTCCAAACCAATCAAATGCCAGCGCTTGTACAAGGTGAAGTAGCGCCCGCTCGGATCGGTGTGCGCGTTGTATTCCTCAAAGCAGTTGCGGATGTATTCGGTCTCTGCCTCGACCGTGACCCATACGCCCATGCGGATGTCATAGGGGATTTGGCGGCCATCGGGCTCCAAACTGGAGATCACCTCGACCATGCCCTTGCGCTCGAGCACACCGCCTTCGCTGATGGGGCGGGTCACATACGGGATGTCCTCCACACTGGCTGACGGATACTGCAAGCCTTGGCTGGGCACGCCCAGGCCGGTGGCATTGGCCACGGCAGTGCTTTCGATGGAGGGCTTGGAGCCGTCCAAAAAACTGTTGAACATTTTTGGGTTGAGGCCACCGCGCACGGCCTGCTCCGGGGTCAAGCCGTAGTAGCCCCAAACCGTCTCCGGGGTCGATTGGGCAAAGTGGGGCAACCATTTGTGGCCGCGCCCAGCCGCCACCACGGGAAAGCCACAGGTGCGGGCCCAATCCACCAGGTCGCAAATCAAAGCGGGTTGATCGCCAAAGGCCAGTGAATAGACCACCCCGACCGCTTGCGCGCGGCGGGCCAACAAGGGGCCGCAAAACGCATCGGCCTCTACCGTGACGTTGACCACATGCTTGCGCTGGGCAAACGCCTCCAAGATGTGGTCCACCGCATGCAAGGGTGAACCGGTGCACTCCACCACCACATCCACCGCCGGATGGCGCACCAAGGCCTGCCAGTCGTCGCTGACATGGGTGTTACCCAGCCGAACTGCCTCGTCCAAAGAGGCAGCCTGCAAGCGCTCTGGTGCCCAGCCCACGCGGGCCAAATTGGTGTGCACACCCGCTGGCGACAAATCGGCAATGCCCACCAATTGCACGCCCGGTGTGCGTGGCACCTGGGCCAGGTACATGGCGCCGAATTTACCCGCGCCAATCAAACCAATGCGGATGGGCCGCTGGCTGGCAGCGCGTTCGAGCAGTTTGGCATGCAGGTTCATGTGGCCAACGCAAAGTCTTCTGTGCAGGTTTGCAAGGCAGTGGCTGGCATGCCGTTTTTCCAGGGCAAGTCAACCGGGTAATTTTTGAGCAAGCAGTCGTCGGGCAAGCACGCTATGGGGGTGAAGTCGCGGTGGGCAATGTATTCGGGGCGCTTGTGGCGGCGGATGTGGTTGCTGACCGCGCACAAACTCAAATACACGCTGACCCGGTTCCAGGGTGAGAGGTTGCTGGTCGAGGCGTGGACCAAACAACTGTGAAACAAAATCATGGAACCTGCCGGTCCAGTGGGGCTGACTATGCCGCCATTCTTGCCACCCGCACGCGCCACCAACTGGGTGATGAGGTCGTTGTCCACGGTCCAAAGCGGGTAGCTGGTGGTGGTCAGATCGTGTTTGGCATTGACCACGCCTTTTTGGTGACTGCCCGGGATGAACATCAGGGGGCCGTTGAAAGGGTTCACATCGTCCAGAAAAATCGCCACGTTCATGGCCCGCTCAGTGGGCATGTGGTCATCGTTGAGCCAGGTGCCGTAATCCTGGTGCCACTGCCAGACATCGCCCTCGAAGGCCATCTTGCCGTTGATCTTGAACTGGTGCATGTACAAAGACTCCTGGAACAGCTCTTGCACCGGCAAAATCATCCGCGGGTGGCGGGCCAACTTGGCAAAAGGCTCGCTGTACAAGTGGGCGGCAAAGTTGGTGCGCACTGCATCACTGCCCTTTTCACGCACATTGAAGGCCTCGCGCCGGCTGTACAACCCCGGCACCTCGGCCTTGAGGACATCTGTCTCCCGGGGAGTGAACAAGCCGGGAAAAAACAAATAACCATCGCGATCAAAAGCGTCCAATTGTGCGGGCGTCAGTTGCATGAATGTCTCCTCAAAAGGGGGTGACACAGTTTAAGTGCTGGCGTTTTGAAATGGAGCAGCCTGCGCGACAACAGCTGAATGCCTTGGGTGTCTGTCATTCGACAGGTGTCGATTTTTTGAATACTAATAAATTAAAAATATTGACATTGTCGAAACAATTGCAGTCAAATTTCAGTCAGTCACCTGAAAGCGTCTGAAAGTCGTCATTTATGAATTAATAAAAGTAATAAATTACCCATAATTTACATTTAAATGGGTTTAATGAATACCAAAATGTCTATTTTTCGACATGTTTGTCAGACCCTTGGGTTTCAGGCGGTGCCCCTTTCGACACCCGGGGGCAAGGTTTGCGCCCACTCGCGCAGTTTGAAACGCTGAATTTTGGCGTTTTCGGTGCGGGGCAAATGGGTCACAAACCGAACCATGCGCGGGTATTTGTAAGCCGCAATGCGTTGTTTGACCCAATCTTGCAGTTGCTCGGCCAACTCAGCACCAGCGACAGCGCCATCGCGCAACACCACAAAAGCCACAACAATTTGGCCACGCTCGGCACTGGGCGCACCCACCACACCGCATTCGGCCACCGCCGGGTGGGTGAGCAGCTCGTCCTCCACCTCGGGTCCTGCGATGTTGTAGCCCGCGCTGATGATCATGTCATCGGTGCGCGATTGGTACCAAAAGTAACCATCTGCGTCCATCCGGTAAGCATCCCCGGTCAGGTTCCAGCCGTTTTGCACATAACTGGTCTGGCGCTCGTCGTCCAGGTACCGACAACCGGTGGGCCCTTTGACCGCCAAACGCCCTATTTCTCCGGGCGATGCGGGCAGGTCTTGCGCGTCGAGCACACAGGCCTGATAGCCCGGCACCACTTGCCCGGTGGCACCGGGTCGCACTTGCCCAGGTCGGCAGGCGATAAAGGCATGCAGCATCTCGGTCGCGCCCAGGCACTCGGTCATCTCCAAGCCTGTGGTGCGCTGCCATGCAGCGCGCGTATCGGCGGGCAACATTTCCCCCGAGGACACGGTCAAGCGCAAACTGGGCAAGCCGTGGGGGGGCACCAAAGGTGCCATCTGGCGATAAAAGGTGGGGGCGGTAAAGCAAATACTGGCTTGGTACTGCGCAATGCCCTCCATCAGGGTTTCCGGTCGCCAGCGCTCGACCAACACAGCTGAAGCGCCGAAGCGCAGGGGAAACAACAACAAACCGCCCAAGCCAAAAGTGAAGGCCAAGGGAGGGGTACCGATGAAGACATCACTGGGTTTGGGGTCCAAAAGATGCCGTGCCAACACGTCGCAAATGGTCAACACATCGCGGTGGAAATGCATGGTGCCTTTGGGCACACCCGTGGTGCCCGAGGTGAAGGCAATGAGGGCTACATCGTCTTGGGCGGTGTCCACGTTGTCAAAGCAGGTGTCGTGTTTGTCCATGTGCACGCGGGCACTTTGCGTCTCACCTTCTGGGGCTTGCAGGGTCAACACATGGGCCAGCTCGGGGCAAGCAGCTTGCGTGAGAGCCAACTCGTGCGACAAACTGTGTTGGCAAAAGGCGGCGCTGACTTTGGCTTTGCGCACAATGACCGAGAGCTCACGTTCGCGCAACAAAGGCATGGTGGTGACTGCGATGCAACCGGCCTTGAGCACCGCCAGCCAGGCCAGCGCCAACTCTGGGTGATTCTCGCCGCGCAACAAAATGCGACTGCCCGTGGGCAATTGCCATTCGTCTCGGATCACCCGCGCCAATTGGTTGGCCCGCTCCAGCACATCTTGGTAGGTCCAACGGACTTGTTGACCGATCAATGCAGGCCTGGATCCACCTCCTTGCACCACCGCACGGTCGAGCAACTCCGCGGCGGCATTGAGGCGGGCTGGATAAGCCGCCGTGGTGGGATCCAGCACCAATTCGGGCCATTGCTGCGGGGGTGGCAAATGCGCGCGGGCAAAGCCATCGCTGTAGCCGCTCGGAAGAAAACGGTGCTCACTGGGGTGCGGCATGGCTTTCAAGGCCCTAGGCTTCAAGCCGGGGGTTGCCAAGGCGGCGCCACCAAGCGGCGTTTACCATCATGGGATTTGCGCACACCGGGCTCGTCCAAGGCTTGCCGGTCCCACAATTGGCAAGTGACTTGTTTGTGCTTTTGGTCCAGGCCTTCGCAGTAGTTGGTGTACTCGCACAACCGGACTTGGTCGCCCATGCCCATGGACGTTTTCAATGCCCAGTCGGGATCGGCCAGGCTTTGCCGCGCAGTGCCCACGATGTCGCAGTCGCCGCGCACGAGCATGGCCTCGGCCATTTCAAAGTTGTGCACTCCGCCGGTGCACACCACCGGGGTTTGCAAGCCTGCGCTGCGGATGGCGCTGCGGATGCGCGCCGTGGCTGCCACATTGCGACCAAACGGCCCTTGCTCGTCGGACAGGTACTGCGGCATGCACTCATAACCACTGCGGCCGGTGTAGGGATAGGCACTGGAGCCCACGCCGGGTTGTTTGGCATCGTCAAATTTACCGCCGCGCGAGGTTGAGATGTAGTCCATGCCAGCACGGGCAAACTGCTCGCCATACCAAACCGCATCGTCCAAGGTGTGGCCGCCTTCAATGCACTCTTGGGCCAAATAACGGCAACCCACGGCATAGGACGCACCCACGGCCTGTCGCACCGCGCCGTAAACCTCCAGCGGCAAACGGATGCGCTGGGCTCGGTCCCCGCCATACCCATCGGTTCGGTGGTTGGTGGCCGACAAAAAAGAAGCCATGGTGTAGGCGTGGGCATAGTGCAACTCCACACCATCAAAGCCCGCCAACTGCGCCCGCTTGGCGGCGGCGGCAAACAAACTGGGCAGCACCTGTGGCAGTTCACGGATATGGGGCAACTCGGTGTCGGTGACCCGCTCGCGAGCGCCCATCTGCAAGGCCTCCAACTCGCGGGCATCCAACACCTCGGGCCACTGTGCAGGGTCCAGCTGGCTCAGGTGCGCACGCACCGCCTCTTCGCTCCAATCCTGCGCCCTCAGCACCTGCCGCAAACGAGGGGTGATGCGCAAAAAACGTTCAAAAAATTTGGCTGGCTCAGGCCGGCGGCGGATATTGAGAAAGTCGATGATTTGGATCAAGGCGCGGGTTTGCCCCTGGCTTTCGCGGTGAATGGTCTGCACCAAAGCCTGCAAGCCTTCCACGCAGCGATCGTGACCGATGCGCAACAAGGGCCCGCTGGGCACATCACGGATGCCAGTGGCCTCAACGACAATGGCCCCTGGTCGTCCTCGGGCAAAGCGGCCATACCACTGCAACACATCCTCGGTGACCCAACCTTCGTCGTTGGAGCGCCACGGCACCATGGCGGGCACCCAGGTGCGCTGTGCCAGCCCCAAGGGGCCCAGCTGCACCGGGCTGAACAATCGGGAGGCCTTGGCCTCATCGGGCGTGGGCACCCGACCCAAGCTGGAATGAAATTTGATGCGCTGAGGGGGTTTCCACATGAGACAAGGCCCCGCTCGGCCAAGCCGTGGGGCAGAAGTTGTGAGTCAATACAGACCACATCGTAAACCCAAGCCCACACCCAGGTCCAAGCGATGAACTTGGGCCTAAGTTTTGTAATCACCGGCCACCGTTTGATCCATCCACTTCAAAGCCAATGCCCGTCATCGACCGCATTGGCCACGTCTTATGGACCAGTCATCGCACACATGACCACCCGGGGACTTGCACATTTGTCGTGCCCTGCCATCGCGATCCAGCCACAAACCCACCATGCCCCCCGCTTGCACACAGGATGGGGCCAAGTCGATGGTCACAGGCGCACTGTCCGCAGGGCTGCAAGCGCTCAAGCCAAGGTCACAACACAGCACCAAGGTCCATAAACCCATCAGCTTTATTTTCATGATAATTTTTAGGTATTCATTTGAAAATATGAATTCTATGGTACTCATTTCAAACCATTTGAACATCTTTCACACTGCCAGTTCAGGTGTCGATCCATCTGTCCCAAGCGCACCCCATGAGCCTTTGCGCCCTTAAGCTAGGGCTTACATGAAACACACCCTGCAACCTGGCCTCATCGTTTTGCACAGCAACCAACTCGAAATGCTGTTCAGTTTGGTGTTGAGCGTGATGCGACAGCACCCCCTGGCTCCTTTGCAAGCCGAGCACATCCTGGTGCAAAGCAACGGCATGAAGCACTGGTTGGAGCAGCAATTGGCCGGCCCCCAAGGCCTGGGCATTTGCGCTGCCACCCGCATGGATTTGCCCTCCACCGCCCTGTGGAAGGTGTACCGACAAGTTTTGGGGGCCGAGCGGGTCAGCGCCCACATGCCCTTGGACAAAGACGCCTTGACTTGGCGTTTGTTTCGGCTTTTCTGCGAGGGCCTGCAAGAGCCGGTGTACGCCCCTTTGCACCAATATTTGCATCCTGCGCAAGGCGACCCCAGCGGGCAGTCTGACGCGTCCCGCAGGACCTATCAATTGGCGGTGCAAGTGGCCGATGTGTTGGATGGCTACCAAAACCACCGCGCCGATTGGCTGCAAGACTGGGCCGCAGGCAAAGACCAGGTGCGCGGTTTTGGCAACCGCATCCAGCCTTTGCCCGCTGTCCACCGTTGGCAAGCGGCTTTGTGGCGGTGCCTGCGCCATGACGCAGAGCAAGACTCGCTGGTCGCAACCCACAAGCGGGTTGACCGCTTGTTTTCGCGCGACCAGGTGCACCAAGCATTTATCCAGGCCATGGCCGATCCGCCCCAAAGTGCCGCAGGTTTACCTGCGCGCCTGGTGGTGTTTGGCATCTCCTCATTGCCTATGTCGATTTTGGAAGCCTTGGCAGCTCTGGCCCAGGTCTCACAAGTGGTGGTGGCGACGACCAACCCTTGTGAAATGTATTGGGGCGATTTGCGCCCAGAGCGTTCACGGGTGCCTTGGGGCTTGAGCGCGGCGGCCACCCGTTTCGCCGCACCCCGCTGGCAAGCCCTGGCCGAGGCGTCGCAAGCCGAGTGGGCTGAGCCTGAGATGACCACGGCGCTTGCACCGACCAACGTACCCAGTGCGCCGCACGGTCACCCCTTGTTAGCGGCCTGGGGCCAACAGGTGCGCGACCAACTCCATCTGCTCGACGTGTTTGATGCCCATCCCGAGGCCTACATGCCCGTCTTCGCCGACCCCGCGGCATACGCACCAGCCAGTCAGTTGCATCAACTTCAATCTGACATCTTGAAATTGCGCCCCAACAGCGAGGCCCGCCACCGTCGCCATGAATCAGACAACAGTATTCAATGGGTCCAGTGCCACAGCGCCCAGCGTGAGGTGGAAGTGCTGCACGACCAGGTGCTGGGGTGGCTGCAAGACGACCCCAGCTTGAGCACCCGCGACATCATGGTGATGGTGCCCGACATGCAGCACTTCGCCCCACACATCCATGCTGTGTTTGGGCGCACCGCACCGGGCCAAGCCAACCACCTGCCCTACTCGGTGGCCGATCAAGCTGTGACCCCGCATGCCTGGGTGCAAGCCATCGATCAACTGATGCAATGGCCGCAGTGGCGGCTAAGCCTGGTCGATTGGCAATCTTTGTTTGAGGTCGATGCCATCCGCGCCGCGTTTGGGTTGGACCGCGATGACATCGCCACATTGTTCGAATGGTTGCAGGCATCTGGCGTGCGTTGGGGCATGGACGCCGAACACCGCTCGCAATGGGGCATGGCGCCCGATCAGCCCGACGCAGATCACAACACCTGGGCCTTTGGCCTGCGCCGTTTGTTGTTGGGCTACGCCAGCGGTACCGACCCCGACAGCGACCCCTTGGGCCAAAGCTGGGCACACACCGTGCCCACGCCGGGTGTGGGTGGTTTGGACGCAGCCTTGATCAGCCGCTTGCTCGATTGGCTCCAAGCCATGACAGATTGGGCCGAAACCCTTGGCCACACTCACACGCCTGAACAATGGCATGCGGTGCTGGTGCACATGCTCCAACGGTTTTTCAAACCCACCCAGGAAGCCCAAGAGCACATGCTGGAGCGTCTGCATGCCAGCCTGATCGATTGGGTGCAACTGTGTACACAAGCGCGCTTGGACAGCCCCGTGCCCGCCGTGGTGGTGCGCGCGCATTGGCTTCAAAGCATCAGCGTTCCGGCTTTGCACCAGCGCTTTTTGGGCGAAGGGGTGCAATTTGCCAGCCTCATGCCCATGCGCTCAGTGCCGTTTCGGGTGATCGCCTTGCTGGGCATGAACGATGGTGACTACCCGCGTGTGCGCGCACCGCTTGACTTTGACCTGATGTGCCATCCAGCATGGCGGCGCATGGGCGATCGCTCACGCCGTGACGACGACCGCTACCTCTTTTTAGAGGCCTTGTTGTCGGCGCGTGAACGCCTCTACATCAGTTGGCAAGCTTGGCGCACCCACGACCATCAACCCCTGCCCCCTTCGGTACTGGTGGGACAACTGCGCGACCACTTGGACCAAACCTGGGACAATCCTGCCCCGATTCAAAAAATGCCCTTGCACGCGTTTTCGCCACGCTACTTCCAAGCCGGCGAGGCACTCAGCACCTTTGACCCCGATTGGGCCAAGGCAGCCCAAGCCCATCACATGGCCCAGGCCACAGACCCAAGCCCCCCGAATAATCCGGCGCGCTTGGCAACACCGGACGTCGCCCCAAGGGTCAAGCAAGTGCCAAACCATGCCGCTATCACCAAACATGATTTGGCGCGCTGGCACGCCATGCTGAAACAGCCCTTGGCGGTTTACTACCAAGATCGCTTGCAGATCCATTTTGATGCGCCCGCACAAGACACAGATGCCAACGAACTTTTTGGCCTTGGCGCTTTGCAGCGGCACCTGGCCTTGGGCACTTTGCTGCGCAGCCCCAGTGGTGCGGCACAGGGGCTGCACGACAGTGGCCTGCTCCCACTGTCTGGTTTTGGCGAAATCGCGATGGGCCAATTGCAAGAACAGTTGGCACAAATGCGCCAGCACACCCAAACTTGGCGTGACGCCCACCCATCGCCCTGGGCCACGCCAGAGATCAATTTGGACTTGGGCGAGTGGGGACAGTTGCAGGGCGAATTGGATTCGCCAGAATGGTGGAGCAGTGTCAGTGGAGAAATCTTGCACATCGAGCACAGTCCATCTAAATTATTGCGCTCAACCACGGCCAAGGAAGCCTTGCGCGCACGCATGCACAAACTCACCCGCAGCTGGTTGCAACACCTGGTGGTGTGCGCCCTTGGCCACCCTACCACCAGCGTGGTGGTTGGCCTGGATGGCTTGGCCTGCTGGTCCAGTGTGTGCCCTGCGAAGGCCCTGGGCTGGCTGAACAACTTGGCTGCCCTGTACCGAGAGGCCTGGGAAAACCCACTGCCTTTGGCCTGCCAAACCGCCGGCGAATGGCTGGCCAGTTGGCGCAGTTTTGAAGCCGGCGATCCCCAAGCACAGATCATGGCAGAGCGCAATGCTCGCGCCGTGTTTGACGATCAGAAGGGCAAGGGCAATGCTTGGCCTGGCGAGCACCGGAAAAGCCCGCTGTTGCGCCGGCACTGGGCGAGTTTCGAAACACTCAAAGTCCATTTACCCTTGTGGAGCGAGCGCATGTACGGGCCCTTGCTGGACAACTTGGTGTTGACGCGGCACAGCCCGGGGGACCCCGCATGAGCCAACCGGCCGTCTTGAACCCTTTGAGGCTGCCATTGACGGGCCGCCAGGTGATCGAAGCCAGCGCAGGCACAGGCAAAACCTGGACCTTGAGCGCTTTGTACCTGCGCTTGGTGTTGGGCTTGCGGGAACCCCTGGACAGCACCAACCACACCCTGGGTGAGCCGCTGATGCCACCACAAATTTTGGTGATGACCTTCACCGAGGCGGCCACGGCCGAATTGCGCGAGCGCATACGCCAACGGCTGGGGCAAGCTGCACGCACCTTTGGTCGGTCACTGTCCGAAGCAGACCCCTATCTGCTGGCTTTGCGCCAAAGTGTGGCACCAGAGTGGCATGCCCATTGCGTTCTTCGCCTGGAACAAGCCGCACAATGGATGGACGAGGCGGCCATCCACACCATCCATGGCTGGAGCCTGCGCATGCTGCGCGAACATGCCTTTGACAGCCACAGCCTGTTCGATCAAGCCCTTTTGGAAGATGTCATTGGGCTGCAACGCCAAACCGTGCAAGACCATTGGCGCCAATGGTTTTACCCCTTGGAACATGCGCACGCCCAATGGATCCACAACGCAGTCGCATCCACACCCGATGAATTGCTCAAGTTGCTGCAACCGCGCTGGCGGCAAATGGAACGCGACCCCCAAGGCTTGGCACAGGCACTCCATGGCGCACCTGTGACCCCCAAGGCGATTTGTAACCACCAACAGGCTTGGGCCGAACAACTCGCCGCACAAGCGCAACGGCTGCGGCAAGCATGGGATGACAATGCCATATCCGCGCTGCAACAAGCAGTTGACCAGAGAAAACTGAACTTGCGCAGCTACTCCAACGCCCATTTGCCGCGCTGGCTCGGCCAGATGCAAGCGTGGCGCGACGGCGCAGAAACAGATCCCAAGGTTCTGGCCCGGTTTGCCCGAAGCACCTTGATGCATGAAAAATGGACCGACGCGCCGGCGGACTCGGTGTTTGAACACATTGATGCCTATTTGAGCGAGGCGGCGAAAGGGCCTGCTTTTGCCAGCCAACTGATTGATCATGCGGCCATTTCCTGCTGGCAAGCCATGCAAAAAGGCAAAACCCAAAGTGCCCAATTTGATTTTTCAGATTTGCTGCAGCGCTTGCACACCGCCTTGCTGCAAGACGATGGCCGCATGGCCGAGGCGGTGCGACAGCAGTACCCGGTGGCCTTGGTCGACGAATTTCAAGACACCGACCCCTGGCAATACGGCAGTTTGCAGCGCATTTACGCCGACCAAGGACAAACATGTTGGGTGATGATTGGCGACCCCAAGCAAGCCATCTACAGTTTTCGGGGCGCCGATTTAAACACCTATTTGCAAGCCCGCTGCCATGCGCTGCAGGAAAACGCCCAAGGCCTGCATGTGCTGTCGCACAACCACCGCTCCACCCCCGAGTTGGTGAGCGCGGTCAACCATGTGTTTGCCCGACACCCCCATCCCTTTGGCCGCATCGGCTTTCAAGCGGTTCAGCCTGCGCGTGCAGCCAAGCCTGAGGCCAGCGCCGCAAACCAGCCCCAGGGCTTATCGGTGTGGGTGGTGCATGACCCGCAGGCTGGCAAAGACCAACTGCACAAGGGCCGTTTCGAAAGCCTGATGGCCCAAGCCTCGGCCGAACACATTGCCCAGCAATTGCAGGCCCAAACCGTTCAAGCCGGAGAGGTTGCCGTGTTGGTGCGCGGGCAACACCACCACCGTTTGATGCGACAAGCCTTGCGCCAACGCGGGGTGGCCAGCGTGTATTTGTCAGAACGCGAAAGCGTTTACCAAAGCGATGAAGCCTTGGACCTGTGGCAGTGGTTGTTTGCCTTGAGCGAACCGCGCAACACCTCCCGCCTGCGCGCCGCATTGGCCACTCGGCTGTGGGGCTGGGCCGCCGAAGACCTGCCTGTGGCTTTGGCCGATGGGGCAGCGCTGGACCACTGGCAATCCTTGGCCCATGGATGGCACCAAACTTGGGTGCGTGCAGGTGTTTTGCCCATGCTTCAGCAGTGGATGCACGAGCCCTTTGGCAGTGGTACCAGCCTGGCCCAACGCTTGTTGGCCCAATCAGATGGCGAGCGACGCATTCACAATCTGCTGCACCTGGGCGAGTTGTTGCAGCATGCTGGTGCGCGGCTCAGTGGTTGCGTGGCCCTGGTGCGGTATTTGGGCGATCAAATACAGTCTGACTCGCCACCCTTGGAGTCGGCCCAGATGCGTCTTGAGTCCGATGCCCAGCGGGTGCAAATCATCTCCTACCACAAGAGCAAAGGTTTGGAGTTTCCCTGGGTGTGGGTGCCGTTCCTGTCCAGCTTTGGCAAACCGCCGGAACCTGGGTCCCGATCCAAATTCAGTGACGAATCACCCACAGATGCCGACGAAGCCGAGCCTGGCAGCGACGAGGACATGCGCTTGATTTACGTGGCCCTGACCCGTGCCCGCGAGGCAGCTTGGCTGGGCATGGGCCAAGTCAGTGGCGAACTGCGCGAAGCCTCGAACAAAGGCCCCTTGCTGCGGTCAGCGGCCTGCGAGTTGCTGCAGCGCGAAACCAAATCCGATTTGCGGGCCCGATTGACCGCCGCATGGGGCGATTGCAAGGACATTCACATCACCGAGATCAATGCCACAACCATTGAAGCCCAATGCAGCAAATACAAAGCGTCAAGCCCCAGCTTGGATTTTTCCCTCCTGAAAAGCCCCAGACCGCGGGTGCATCAACGTTGGTGGACCGCCAGTTTCAGCGCCCTGACGCGTCAACTCGATGCCGAATGGGTCGCGCAAGCCAGCGATGAGGTTCATCCCCAGGCTTTGCCCGAAGACCCTGTTTCATCCGACAGACCCTCGGGCCATGCGCCAGCGGATTGGCAAGAATTTCCCGCGGGTGCGCGCAGCGGACTGTTGTTGCATGACTTATTGCAGTGGCAGTGCGAACACCAATGGCCGCTGGCCAGGCAGGATTTGCAAGCCGCACAGGATCCGGCCTGGCAAGCACTGGTGGCGCGCAAGGCCTTGGCGCTGGACTTGAGCGAAGCGCACACCGCCATGATTCAACCATGGCTGCAAACCCTGTTGCGCACGCCCTTGCCCACGCCCAGCACCCATGACCTGTTGTTGGGGCAGTTGCTGGACCACCAGGCTTGGGCCGAAATGCCGTTTACCTTGGCCGTTTCCGACACGTCCGCCCAGGCGGTGGATGCTTTGATCAGCGCCCAGTTCATGCCCGGCCGCCCCCGTCCCGCCTTGGGGCTGCAACGCTTGAACGGCATGCTCACCGGGGTGATGGACTTGGTGTTTGAACACCAAGGCCAATACGGGGTGCTCGATTACAAATCCAACCGTTTGAGCAACTACCAGCCCGACAACATTCAGACAGCAATGCTCGACCACCGCTATGACGTGCAATGTGTGCTGTACACCTTGGCCTTGCACCGCTTGCTGCAAGTGCGCCTGCCCCACTACGACTACGACCAGCACATCGGCCCATGCGTTTATGTGTTCATGCGTGGCATTGATCAACCTGGTGCCGGTGTGCACCAGCACAAACCTGCACGGGCCTTGATCGAAGCCCTGGATGCCTTGTTCAAACAGGCCAGCACATGAACGCGATGGCCCAAACCCTGCAAAATGCCCCATCAGCCCTGCGCGCTGTCCAGGCTCTTACCCCACTGGACCGGGCCTGGGTGGATTTTTTATGCCAGCTTATGCCGCCCAAGCACCCCAGCCAGATTTGGCTGGCCGCTTTGGCCAGCCATCAATGGGGCCGTGGCCATGCGTGCTTGGACATCGACGCATTGCAATCAAATCCTGGTCGTCTATTGGCTTGGCCCCCGGCTGACCTGCAAGCCCTGCCCCACGATTGGGATCAGGCCATGATCGATTTGCCCTGGACTGAGGGGGCTCAATCTCCGTTGGTTTTGCAGGCAGGTCGTTTGTACCTGCGCAGGGCTTGGCGTGCTGAAACCCAGATTGTCAACTGCCTGCAGTCACGCCGACAAACACCCCGTGTCGCTTCCCACCCTGCCATGGAACTTGTCGATGCATTGTTTGGACCTGCCGATCCGCAGTCCACGCAACACAGCCAGCGCCAGGCCTGCGTCATGGCCTTGCAGCACCCCACCTGCATCATCACCGGCGGTCCAGGCACCGGTAAAACCACTACCGTCACGCGTTTATTGGCCTTGCTGCAAGCCGGGCATGGGTCTGCGCCTTTGCGCATTTTGTTGGCCGCCCCCACAGGCAAAGCTGCGGCCAGGCTGAATGCGTCCATGGCCCAAGCACAGGCCGCATTGCCTGCGGGCTTTCCAATGGCCATGCCCAGTGAGGCCCAAACCTTGCACAAGATGCTGGGCTGGAGTGGCAAGACACCAGCACACCACCGCCCCCGCCCCTTGCGCGCCGATGTGGTGGTGGTCGACGAAGCCTCCATGATCGACTTGGAAATGATGGCCCGATTGCTGCAAGCCATCCCAGCAGCGACCCGCTTGATCCTGCTGGGCGACAAAGACCAGCTGGCCTCGGTCGAAGCCGGGGCTGTGCTGGCCCAATTGTGCGAAGGCCCATTGATGCGCGAAGCCACTGCCACCTTGACCCACAGTCACCGCTTTGGTCGCGACAGCGCCGTCGGTCAATGGGCCCAAGCGGTCAACAGCGGCGACAGACCCCGGTTGCAATCCCTGTGGCAATCAGCCAGCGCTGCCAGCCCGAATGCCCACCCAGAAGTGACCCTTTGGCACAACGGTCCAACTCAAAGACCCGCCTGGGATTCAGCAACCGTGACCCGCTTGCGGGCTGGGTGGAAAGAGTGGCTGATGCAGTTGCAAAAATGGCCCATCACCCAGGACTTGGCAAACGGGGCTGCACAGATCGACATGATGGCCCGCCAATGCCTGAGCGACTTTGCCCGCCTGGGTGTGTTATGTGCCTTGCGCGAAGGCCCATGGGGGGTGCATGCCTTCAATCTGGGTTTGGCCCGCTGTTTGGGATTGCCGTTGTCGGGCTGGTATGCCGGTCGGCCGGTGGTGATCACACGCAACGACCCTGTTCTGGGCTTGATGAACGGCGATGTGGGCCTTTGTTTGCCCTGCTACAGGGACGGCGCCGAAACCTTGGCGGTGGCTTTTCCCGATGGACCTGATGGCGTGCGCTGGGTGGCTTTGGGCCGAATGGAACATGTGGATACCGCTTTGGCCATGACAGTGCACCAATCCCAGGGTTCAGAATTTGAAAGGGTGCTGCTGGTCTTGCCCGATCGCGATGCGCCCGTGCTCACACGCGAGTTGATCTACACCGGCATCACCCGCGCGCGCCAGCACTTGGGCATCTGGGTCGCTCAACCCGAGGTCTGGTGGTCAGCCTGCCAACGCATCACCCAGCGCAACGGTGGTCTGGCCCTTTGAGCCTTCGAGCGAGCGCATGCGGCCCGACAGTGGCATCACGCTGACCATGGCGCTCACACACATCGGCTGATTTAACGTCACCCACTGGCGCATCAACCATCCTTTTGACCGTCCAAACAGGCCACGGCCGCATGGCCAAACCAATGAACAACACTTGGCTTTGCTAAAGTGGGGCTCAATGTCGGGGAAACACAACATGCTGCGAGGGTTGGTCAATGGGTTCAAAGTCACGCTCTGGCTGGTGATGACTTGCGGTGCTTCAGCACATGCGGAAACGTATACGGTGCAATGCAGCATTGAAGGCACCATTGCAGCCTTGGAAGACAAAAAACTGCCGGCTTCCGAGGTGAGCATTGAAATACAGGCGATCGGCAACAACTTGTTTTTCAAGGTTCAAGGTCCCAAACCTTATGAGATGTTCATCAACACCCTGACCACCGATCAGATGGCGGGCAAAAACCTCACCAATGCCAGCGGCATGGGCATCCAACAAAAAACCTTGGCGAACGCAGAGATGCGCGAACTGCGCATTGCCCGCGCCAACATGGCTTTGAGCGGTTACAGCGACATCACTTATCGCGGCAAAAAACACCGAATGACCATCCAAGGACAGTGCCGACCCCCGTGATCATGCGTCAATGCGCCATGGCGGCCCAATGGGCCACCGAGTCGTGCAGTGCATGCGCACACGCAAAACCCAACTCAGACTGGGCCTTGCGGTGATCTGATGGCGCCGGTCGCTGGTGGGGGAAGCCTGCAAAACCTGTATACAGGTTTGGCGGCCAACTCACCTGCAAGTGCGGATACACGCAGCGAACCGCTGCCACAAAATCAGCCAGGCTGTGCCATTGCCCATCGGCAATGTGATAAACCCGTTGAACCGGCTTGGCCGCATCCAGTGCACACACATTGGCGCGGGCACAGTCACGGGCATCGACAAACTCTTCGCGACCACCCCAGACCAAAAATGGGTCATCCAGTGCCACAGCTTGTGCGTTGCGCCCCGCCTGGACCAGGGTGTGCAGCAATCGACCGGGCACACTGGTGATGTTGTTCAAATCGCCCAATACAGCGGCATAACGCAATGAAACCGTATCCACTCCGTACAAGTCGTGATAAAGGTGTGCCAAGTTTTCGCCATACAGCTTGCAGGCGGCATAGATGCTGGCGGGTCGATCACTGATCAAGCGCATGGGCATGTCTTCTTCGATCGGTGCGGGTCCGTGGCTGGCAAAGCCGGTATAGGTCACCGTGGTGGAACTGGCCAGCACTACCCGTCGCACACCCAGCAAGCGGGCACACTCGAGCACATGGGCTGTGCCCATGATGTTGACCGCAATTCCCTTGAGCGGGTCTTGGCGTATGGCTGTGGACAGCCAGGCCGCTGTGTGCACCACATCGCGAATGCGGTGTGTTTGCATCAAGTCTTGCAAGGCCGATGCATGGGTCACATCGCACACCCAACGCTCAACGCCTGCGGGTGCCGTGCCAGGGCGCACATCGGCCAGCACCACCCTGTCCCCCCGCTCGGCCAACAAATGTGCCGTCAAACCCCCTATCAATCCTGCACCCAGCACCAAAACCGTCATGGCTGGCCACCTGTTTGCGCGGTCTCTTCAAACACCACGTGGTACACACGACCCTGAAAGCGCGGCATGAAGAGACCCAGTTCGGCCCTGACGGCTTGACGCACGGGGCTGGCCAATGCGGCATGCATATCGGCCAAGCTGTGAAAGTACAAGTCAAATGCCATGTGAATGCTTGGCGCATCCGCATCGGCCTCTGCGATTTCTCGCAACACCGCTTTGATCAGTCCCGGATAACGACCCAGGGCCGCGACCACGGTGGTGCGCATGTGACGGTCAAAGTCGGCTTTATCGGCGGGGGCGACCGTACCTTCCAAAATGGCAGTGCGAACAATCATGTGGATCCTTTGGTGCTTGCAGATAACGGGTTGGGCGCCTGCAAACCCCAAGCAACGGATTGCTCGGTGGCGGTCAAGTGGGCAGACATCAATTCGGTGGCTTTTTGGAGGTCTCTGGCCAACACCGCTTGCATGATGGCATGGTGTTCTGCCTCAATGTCTCGGGCATTGTTTTTGTTTGGCATGCGTTGCAGCAAACGAAACTTGCGATAGCGCTCTGAGTGATCGGCCAAGATGTTCCAAAACCACAACAACCACTTTTCCTGGCATGCGCCCACCAACGCCGAATGAAAGCGCCGGTGCCGCGACTCCCACAAGGTGGCTGCTTCGCGGTCTTTGGCCGAACGTGGCAGGGGCGTTTTGGTCAACAGGTGCATGGCAGAGACCACCTCCGCCTCCCAAGCCGCATCCCCATGTGTCATGGCCGAAGTCAGACATAAACTTTCAATGGATCGGCGTGTGGCCATCAAATCGCTCAACTCGGCCGGGCTGGTCTCACTCACCCGCGAGCCCCGGTGGGTGTCCAAGGCCACCAGGTTTTCTGAAGATAAGCGCATCAAGGCCTCGCGGATCGGTGTCAAGCCCAGTTGAAATTTATCTTGCAAGTCGGCGGGGCGCAAGCGCTGCCCCGGCATCAAGTCACCATACAAAATTTCGCTGCGCAAGCGCTGATAAGCACGTTCGGCCAATGAAAGGGTTTCAGGGTTTTCCATGGAACAAAACACCTTGACTTGATGATTTTATAAAATTATTATTTATTTATATTATTCACGCAAGCGGTTTCACATGGCGGACAAACACAAACATTGGTCATTGGCCACTTTTTCCCACGACGGTCAAACCGTGGCAGCTTTGGAAGTCAATGGCATCGCCTATCGGCTGAAACCAAGCCTGGATCGGGTGGGGTTGCATGGCCAAGACCAAGTGAGCGACTTGTTCCATGACTGGCCACGTGCCTTGGCAGCCCTTCACAAGGCGGCCACCCAAGTGCAGGCCAGCGATGCCTTGCCCCATGCACCACGCCTGGCCCCACTCATCTACCCAGGGAAAATTCTGTGTGCTGGCGCCAATTATTTCGATCACTTGGCAGAGATGGGCATGCCGGGCGCCAAAAAGGAAGATCAACGCTTGTTTTTCTTCATGAAGCCGCCGCGCAATGCTGTTGTGGGCGAAGGCCACACGGTGCACATGCCCATCCAAACTCAGGCTTTTGATTGGGAAGTCGAGTTGGCTTTGGTGATTGGCAAAACGGCACGCAATGTGACGGTCGAACAAGCTTTGTCACATGTGGCGGCTTACACGGTGGCCATTGACTTTTCTGCCCGCGATCACAACCGCGCCCCCGATACTTTTTACAAACTCGATTGGGTCGCTGGAAAAGGACATGACACCTGTTGCCCCATGGGCCCGAGTCTCATTCCCGCAGAATTTTTTGGCGATCCGCAACAAACTGCATTGAAATTGGCCGTCAATGGCGTCCTCAAGCAAAATGGCCATGCCAAAGACATGATTTTTTCAGTGGCCGAACAAATTTCAACGGCATCACGCATCATGACCCTGGATCCGGGCGATGTGCTGCTCACCGGCACCCCTGCCGGTGTCGGGGCACCCCACAAAACTTTTCTGAGCGTGGGTGACAAGGTGGACGCCGAAATTGCGGGTGTGGGCAAGCTGTCTGTGTCCATTCAAGCTTCACGCTGAAACATTCATCAGGCCAAGGACCCAGCCTCCTTCATCGGGTCATTTGATTTATCAGGAGCGCACCATGAGACGAACATTCATTGCCACCGCCATTGGCTTGGCCACTGCCTTGGCATTGCCCGCAGTCCAAGCCCAAACCGAAATCCGGGTGTCCACAGCCGCACCCGACACCTCTCCCTTGTCCGATGCTTTCAGAACCATCAAATCGCGCATGGAAGCCAAGTTTCCAGGGGCCATCAAGGTATCGGTGCACACGGCAAGTGCTTTGTTTCGCCAAGGCACTGAGTTGCCCGCCATGCAGCGCGGCAATTTGGAGATGGCCAGCCCAGTGACCTTTGAAATTGAGGCCCAATTGCCCGAATACGGCGTGTTCAGCGCCGCATATTTGTTCCGCGATGCCGATCACCTGATCAAAACATTTCGCAGTGACATTGGCAAAGAGTATTACGAGGATGTGGCCAACAAAATGGGCCTGGTGATTTTGGACACGGCTTATCTGGGCACCCGCACCATCAACCTGAACAACGATAAGAAAATTGAAAAGCCCAGTGACTTGACGGGCACCAAAATGCGCATGCCACCGGGCGCATCCTTTCAAGTTTTGGCCAAGGCCTTGGGTGCAACCCCCGTGGCCATGCCCATCACCGAAGTGTATTTGGGCCTCAAAACTGGGCAGATTGATGCACAAGACAACCCGACCAATATGACCCGGGACTGGAAATTTCATGAAGTGACCAAACAAGTGGTGTTGACCAAGCATCTGGTTCAGCCCGTGTTCATCGCCATGGCAAAACCAGCCTTTGACAAACTCAGTGCTGCGCAGCAAGCCGAGTTGCGTGCCGTCGCGAGGGAAGCCTCTGATACACAAATCGCCAAGACCTTGCAAGACGAAAAGTCAGCGCTCGATACCTTTCGCAGTGCCAATGTGCGCATCAGCGAACCCGATGCCACGCTGTTCAGAACCACGGTGTTCAAAGAGTACGAAGCCAGTGGCATGACCGCCAAATGGAAGCCCGGCCTGCTGGCGCGCATCCAAGCGGTCAAGTGATGTAAGCCTGGCATGGACATCCAAGCCGTTCGCACCAAAGTTCACGCATTCAGCCGTTGGGCCGAATGGCTGACGGTGTCCATGTTCATTGGCATATTTGTGCTGTTTGTTGTCTCTGTTTTTCAACGCTATGTGTTGGTCCAACCCGTCAACTGGGTGGACGAATCCATTTTGATTCTTTTTCTGTGGTCCACCTTTTTGACCGAAGCACTGGTGTTGAGCAACCACGAACAGGTCACTTTTGATGTGATCTGGGATCAGTGCGGCCCCCAGGGTCGACGAACAATCGGGCTGGTTGCTGCAGCGTTGATCGCCCTGTTATTTGCACTGTCAGCCCCAACCATTTGGGGCTATGTGGCCTTTTTGTGGCGCGAGAAAACCAATGCCCTGGAGTGGCGGTTGGACCACGTCTATTTTTGTTTTGTGATTTATTGGCTGGCCGTGATTGTGCGGGCCGTGGACCGCATTTTTGTGCTGAGCTCCGACCAATGGTCTGAGCATGTCAAGGATCAAACGGTCGATGAAAAAACCAATGTATTGGGCTGATGCCCTCGGGAATAGACCATGAGCACAGCCTTGATCGCCATGGGCATTGTGATCTTGGTATGCGCACTGCTTCGGTTTTCCATCGTGCTGATGATGTTCAGCAGCGGCATTGTTTATCTCTGGGTCAAGGGCCAAGACATCGGATTGATCGTCGATCAGACCTTGAACTCCATGTTCAGCATGTATGTATTGCTGGCCGTACCGATGTTTATTTTTGCTGGCAATGTGATGAATGCCTCCACGGTGAGCGAGCGCATTTGGAGCGCTGCCGATGTGCTGGTCGGCCGCTTGCGCGGCGGCATGGGTCATATCACCGTGTTGATGAATGTGGTGATGTCCAGCATGAGTGGCAGTGCCATCAGCGATGCCGCAGGCCCGGGCATGGTGTCGATTCGAATGATGGAAAAGGTGGGGAACTATCCCAAAGGCTTGGCGGTGGCCATAGCGGCCGCAGCGTCCTGCCTGGGGCCCATCATTCCACCGTCTATCCCAATGGTGATTTATGCACTCATCAGCACCGCTTCCTTAGGGGCATTGTTTTTGGCGGGAGTGGTACCCGGCTTGTTGATGGCATTGAGCTTGATGATGTGGATTGCCATGATTGCCCAAAAGCGCAACTTGTCATTTGGGCAAAAAATATCCTGGTCGCAAGTGCCGCTGGTGCTTTGGCGGGCCGCGCTGCCTTTGACATTGCCGGTGATGTTGCTCGGTGGCATCTGGTCCGGCGTCTTCAGCCCCACAGAATCAGCGGCAATGGCAGGACTTTGGGCCATCGTGATTGGCGTTTTCATCTACCGCAATTTGGGCTTGAAAACCTTGATCGCCATTTTCGCCATGTCTGCCCGCCAATCTGCTGTGGTGATGATGTTGATCGCCAGCTCTTTCATCGTCAATTACGCGATCACCGCCGAACAAGTGGCCGTTCAATTGGCCGCCTACATTGCCAGCCTGGATTTATCGGCGATTGTGTTCATGTTGCTGGTCAATGTCATGTTTTTGCTTTTGGGCACGGTGTTGGATGGTGCCGTGATGCTCTTGGTATTTGTCCCGGTGTTGCTACCCACTGTGAATGCTTTGGGCATTGATTTGGTGCAGTTTGGCGTGGTAGTGATCCTTAATTTCATGATTGCCATGATCACACCCCCTTATGGCCTGATTTTGTTTGTATTGGGTTCCCTCACTGGCGTTCCCATGAAAGACATCAACCGCGAAATTTGGCAGTTTTGCATCCCCTTGAGTGCTGTGATGTTCTTGATGATATTTTTTCCGTCCATCACGTTATGGCTACCCCGCATGTTTGGCTACACGGCTTGATCTGTTGACACCATGAAGGCCAGTCCCGTCGCATTTGTCACAGGCGCTGCGCAAGGCATTGGCTTGGCCATCGCCAAACGCCTGGCCTTCGATGGATTTCAAGTGGTGGCCATGGACCGCCAAGCCGATGTGTTGCGCCAGGCGGTCAAGCCACTCACCGACAGCGGCCTGGCCATTCAAGCGGCAGTGGCCGATGTGTGCGACCGCGCCAGTGTGCATCAGGCATTGCTGACACAAGACGGCGTGGATGTGATGGTGTGTGCCGCTGGGATTTACAACGATGCGCGGTTTTTGGATTTAACCGAACAAAACTTTTCGCAAATGTTGGAGGTCAATGTGGTGGGCACCTTCATCCCAGCCCAAGAAGCCGCACGGCGAATGGTGTCTGGAGGGCGCATTGTGACCATTTCCTCCAGAGGCGCGCTGGGGGGTACCCGTTTTGCGCATTACGTGGCTTCGAAGTCGGCGGTGATTGGACTTACCCGCGCCATGGCCATGGAATTGCGGGACAAAGGAATCGCCGTGAACGCTGTGGCACCAGGGTTCACCGACACACCCATGACGCGTTCCGCCCCACCCGAAATGTTCGCGCAATGGGAGGCCTTGGAACCGCGTGGCAAAGCCGCATCGCCGGATGAAATTGCCCATGCGGTGTCATTTTTGGCTTCGCCCCAAACCCATTTCATCACCGGTCAAACTTTGTTTGTGGATGGTGGAAAGTCATTGGGCGGACTCGGTATTTGACCCATCACCGCAAACGCCTGCGCTTCAGGGTGACTGGGCCAAACGCCAATGCTGGCGTATCCCCGCTGTTCAACCCGTTCAGACTGGGATCAGGATTTTTCAATCCATTGGCTGTGCGACCCTGCTTCTGTCTTTTTCAAGGCTGTCATGTTGAACGTATCAATGGGCCTGATACAGGCATGTGCTAACTTATCGGGGCTTTTGCTTAGAGCCATTATCAGGAAACCGTCATGACCGATCCATCTGCCAATCCCAATGTCCATTTCACCCATGCAGAACAACATCTGCTGAATGACTTGCGAAAGCATCGTCAAAGTCACCGCCAAAACAGACACCCTGTTACCTCGCAGGGGCCGGATTCACCTCCCCCTCTGACGTGGGGGCAAAAAGTGGCAGATCAGGTGGCGGACACCGTGGGTTCATGGCGCTTCATCATCATCCAAAGTGCATTGATCCTGGCCTGGATCACCTGGAACACACAAACCCACGCGCCCTGGGATCCGTATCCGTTCATTTTGTTGAACCTGATGTTGTCATTTCAGGCCGCCTACACCGCTCCGGCCATCATGATGAGCCAAAACCGATTGGCCCAAACCGATCGCAAGCGCGCAGACAACGACTATGAGGTCAATGTCAAAGCCGAATTAGAGATTGAATTGCTGCACGAAAAGGTGGACCTTCTGCGTGAGCAAGAGCTCAAAATTTTGGCCGATTCCGTGCAAAGACTTTCCAAGCAAATCGATGTACTGTTGAGTCAAGCCCCAGACTCAGGCTCACTTGCCCCCAGGTAATTTGCCACCGCTTTTCACGCACTCATCCAAGGTTTTGAACTCGGTGAACTTTTTGGTGCGCTCATAACTGGGGCTGTTTTTGTCATGGCAAATGCCCGAATCAGATTTCTTGACCACCGGCTCTGCGGCCGCTGCGGTTTTGGCAGGCAAAGTACCCCCACTTTTCACACACTCATCCAAGGTTTTGAATGCGGTGAACTTCTTGGTATTTGCATAACTCGCGCTGGATTTTTCATGACATATGCCTGAATCCGATTTCTTGACCGCTGGATCGGCGCCATCTTTGGGGTCTGCGGCTTGGGCCAGGCCCAAATACAAGGTCATCAAAACGGCCACTAAGGTTCGAATGCTTGTTGTGTTCATGTACAGCTCCATTGGTTGAAAAACAAACCCTTTGATTTTGCCAAATGCAGGCCCATCAAAGTCTCGTGACTCTGACCTGTAACACAGCACTTTGCCCATGGGCCAGAGCCGCCAAACAACGGGTGATGGCAGCATTCACATCAAGCGGATCGCTGACCATTTCACCATGTGCGCCAGCGGCCATTGCGACCATCGCAAAGTTCATGTCGGGGGCCAAATGGGCTTGGTAGGCTTGGGTCTGTTTGGCCACCCCCTGGGGAAACACGCGCAAGGTGGCTTCCTTCACCGCCGCCCAACCGCCGTTGTCCAATATGACCGTGAAAACCGGCAAGCCATATTGCTTGGCCACCGCCAGGCTCGACTGAGGATTGCCAAAATAAAAAGAGCCATCGCCAGAGAAGGCCACCACACAACGCTCTGGCTTGGCCAGTTTGATGCCCAGCGCCATGCCGGCTGAAAAGCCAAGACCGCCGCCCGCCAAGCCCACATGCGATCCAGGCACGGTGCGCGGTACTTGCATGGCCACCACTGGCGCGTTGCGAATGGCCTCGTTGAGCACAATGGCGTCCGTTGGGATGGCCCTGGCCACCGCCGCACACACATGGTGTGGGTTGATTTGACCGATCAGACCAGGGTCACGGGCCAGTTCCAAGGCCCGCTGCTGGCGCTGTTGGTTCTCAATCGCCATTTCAGCCACCGCGTTTGCGCGGCTTGGGTGAAAGCCGGGTTCAAACGCTGTTGCAAACGCTCCAATATTTGCGACAAGATGCGATGGCTGTCTCCCGGCATCTTCAGGTGGCGAGGAAAACTCCACATGGGATAACTGCGTTTATCGATGTCAACATCAATGTGGGCCCACCATGTTTGGGGAAGAACCGGCGTGTCGCGGGGAATCCATGGCACATCCACGTCCACGATCAAACCCACATCTGCCTGTGCCACATGGGCACCCGGCACAAAGCCACCAAAGCAGGGAGAGTCGTGGGGGATGTTGAGGTCCACTGCGTTGCATTCGATCACCCGAATGCCACCCAGGCGGGCCAAGGCATCCAATATCGCCACTGTGGCCGGGTTGCGACCGCTGTAGGAGGTGATGATCAAGGGCTTTTGGGCCGCTAACAAGCGGTCCACCACTTGCTCTATGGCCTGCGGGTCGGTACCCAGGGCCGGTGTTGGCCCGTAGGTCTCGGCCGCAAATGCGTGCATCTGTTCGTCACGCCAATGCTCGGTCAAAGTTTCACGCGCAAAAGTCAGATAAACCGGCCCCTTGGGATCGCTTTGCATGACACTGTGGGCGCGGCGCAAGGCCTCCTTGGCGATCACACCAGATGGCAAGTTGTAATCCCATTTGACATATTGGCGCACCAAACTGCCTTGGTCATAGGGCTCTTGCACAAAGTTGACAAAGGTGTCGCGGGTTCCAGGCAATTCACCGTGCGATGTGTAAGGTGCCCGCCCTGCCATCAACATCAAAGGCAAACGCGCCTTGGAAATATTGTGAATGCCCATGGCCGCATTCGCTGTGCCCGCATCCACATGGACCAAAACCCCTTGCCCCTGCCCGGTTGCCAAAGCATAGCCAGCGGCCATGTGAACTGCCGTGTTTTCATGCGGGCACAAAATGGTTTGGGGAAACTTTTTCCCTTGCTGACGCCAAAGCGCCATCTCTTCAATCAAGGGTGCATGGTCAGTGCCCAAATTACAAAACAAATAGGACAGGCCCAGGTCGTTGAAGCCTTGGAGCAGATGGTGTGCCGTGGAGTGACCCAGCGGTTCATCCATGCTCATGGGTGCGGTCCCCAAGGGGCTGCCAGCATGAGCTTGTTTTCTTGTGACAGGATCATTGGTCGCAATTTGGCCGCGAAGGCCATGAATGCAGGATCGGCATAGATGCCTGCCCAAAAAGCCCGACGATCTGCATCATCATCAAATTTCCAAACATGAATGAGTTGATTCAATGCGCCCACATCGCCCGTGAAATAGCCCACCAATTTAGGGGGATGTTTCGCCAAGGCCGCCCAACCCTCGCTGCCATAAAGGGCAACCACTTCTGACATCTTGCCCACAATGACTGTGTAAGTGCGCAATTCATACAACGCCATGATGACTCCTTGTGCTTTGAATTTATCTTACCAAAGGCCTTGCGAAACCACCCATTGTCGGTCGTGCCCACGGCGAACCCTTGCGATCGGCACAGCACCCTGGCATTTCGCCGCACCCCAAGCCAAGATGGCGCACAGGGCAATGACCCCCACATTTGATCTATCCCCCGCGTCAACCTGCTCAGACACACCTTGCCGGTGATGGACACCCACAAGATAAGCCGCATCACCTCCCATCAACACCCGGGCGGCGCTGTTCAAGCAGTTTGATCGTGCAGGTGGATTCAAAACGGTCTAGCCAAGGATGAAATTCGATATCGGTCTAATCTGACTGCAGTTGAGTATTCATGCTCAATTGCAAAATATTTTGTGGATACAAAGCCAGTGGCTGGCTGAATTTATTTTCCAAAAATACACGGATTCACGCCCAAAAAGGCAGATTATTGTGAGCCTTTGAGAGCCCAAATGAGCGATTGAGGGTGTTCTTGCAGACCGGATCACTAACCTGACTGCATGTTCAAAGTCCAAATGGATGGCCCCAAAGCGTTTCGCACAAATGCGGGGCCTGCCTTTTCGGTCGCCCTTTTGGAGGCGTATCAATGAAGGACACAAGCAAACATTTGAGTTTGCTGAACCAATTTCGCGAATCACCCCAAGAATCAGCCCGGTCGCAGCAAGTCACCTTCAGGTTGACACCGCAATTGGTTTTGGCCAGTGCCTTGCTGCACATGATGGCCAGCGACGGAAAAATCGAGGATGCGGAAAGCAGTCAACTGCAATCGGTGCTGGGCGGGGATCAGCATGTGATCGATGTGGCCGTTGAATACACCCAAACTGTGCCCATCCAGCAATTTTTGATCGACGCATTACAGGTTCTCGACAAGACCAGTACCTTGTGTGTATTGACCAATGTATTTGATTCAATGCTGTCAGACGGCCAAGCGGGTTCACAAGAGTTGGCATTGTTTGATCGCATGAAATTGGCTTGGGGAGTGGAGACAGCGGCATTTGCGCCTTTCCAAAATGCCATTGCACTGAAAAATAACCTGTCAGTGATGGGCCCATACGAAGCCAATCGCCTCAACGATCCTGTGATCACGACGCATTTGGCACTGGCTGCATCCTTGCTCTACATGATGGCAGCAGATGGAACGATTGCCACCCAAGAGATTGGACAATTGCAAACGGTGATTGGAAGGTTTCCAGGCCTGCAAGAGGCTGCACTGAAACAAGTTCGCTCTGTCAAATTGCCTGAATTTTTAAAACGTGCTTCCCCCTCATTAAGCCCTGAGGGCAAACTTTTTATCCTGGCCAATGTGTGCGACTCGATGATGGCCGACGGCACTGTAGATGCTTTGGAAAGCAAAATTTTCCAAACCATGCTGGCGGGCTATGGCCACAACAACACCAGCTTCAAACCCTTTTACCAGTCGATCAAAGTCAAAAACATCAAGACCTTTTCGGCGTCGGTACACAAACCCAAGCTGATTTACAACAATATGACCGCTGGCAATGGCCTGGATGATGAGGGGGTGCGCTTTAACCGAGACAACTCCTTCAACGAGGAAACTCCCGCTTCAGCAGAGGATGATCCGTCAACCAAGCCCAAGGGCCCTGTGATCAGCCATGTGCTTGCGGATCAAGAAGGTGTGCATGCTGGCAATCGCACCATGCAGGACAACATTGACAAGGTTTCGCAGGGGTTTGGGGATGATGATCAGGTGCAGGTGGTTCAAAACAATGCCTTGGCCGACCATCTGGCTTTGGCAGCGCGAGCTGAAGATGCTGATGACAACATCCAACGAATCGCAGGCAAAACTTCAAATGACAATTTGCAATCCATCCAGCCTGGGCAAGCAGACCTTGCTGACGGTATCGGCATTCCCACGCAATCATGGGCGGATGAAAGCCCAGACCTGTCCAAACAAGGTTTGACCGATAGCCATGTGGCCTTGGACACCCACTCAACCTCACCCAATGTGGCCAAGCGGTCTGGCGCTATAGACAATGACAACACCATACCCCTGATTGGCAGTGCCAATGACCCCCACTTGGCATCCTTGCCCACAGAAGAGGTCAAGCCCAATATCCAAAGCCTGGACCGTGAAGCTTTGACCACCAACCGACAAGCCGCACCAGAAAGCTTGCCCACAGAAAACCGTCAGGCTCTTACGTCGGCCGCTCTTGAAGACCAAAAATCAAGCTTGGCCAAAGCCCCCTTGGTTGACAACCGCCAAGCGGTTACAGAAACGGCGAAGACCCCCAATCGGCAACCGGTGGCGCAAGACGCTGCGAAGTCGAACCACAACAATGCCGCGGTGCAAACCATTGGCACCCACAGGGCTCAACTGCCTGCGGTTTCACCCGCCTTGAAAATCGGCTTACAAGCGCATAGCCAGCCAGCCACAACGCGATTGCGCACAGGGGTGCAAAAGCCGTCAACCCCCAAAGTAAATCGTGTCAAAGAATTATCTGAACATGTCAAACAATTGCGGCTTCGACTGGATCAACTGGCAGGCATGAACCATGCTGTTTTACAAGCGGCACAAAACGCCGCTGGCGGCAATTGCAGCACATGCGGTAACCCAAGGTGTTTGTTCACCCACCACATCCACTGATGCGTTGCGCCTCGCGAGCGATATGTCTGGCTTTTCCGAGGGCCCCCAAATGTCATCCGTGCTTATTTAGGCCAGATTGATCGGGCTTTAGCGGGATTCCCAAGCGAACGAAATATGGGGTATTTGAAAAGGTCTGGATCTTGGCTGGGCAAATACGACATCCAGTGATCAATGCGGGCTTGCTGATCCAATCGAAACGCTGCATCGGCACTTAATTTTTCCTCGTACTTTTGACGAATGACTGGCAACTGATTGGCCAATTCATCTCCAAAGAGTTGGCGAATCACCGGGCTTTGGTCATGCATTTTCTGGATCAATTCCAATTCACGGTGGTCAGCCACATAGTCGCTGGTTTCATAGGCCGTATTGAAAACGCCCCAAGATGACAGTGAGTCCGGTGCAACCGGTTCCAACAAGTGCGCCACCAATAAGGCTTTGGGTTGACGAATGGGAACAAAAAGCGAGCCTTTCTGCAAAGCCCTCTTTTCCAGCACCCAATCGCCCTTGATGCGGGTTCTTTGCTTGCCTTGAAAACTTTCTGTGTCAAACACAACGTCTTGGGGTCTGACGCGCATGACCTCCAAGTCTTGGGGTGTGAGGTCTTTGGTGAGGGTCGCAAACCTGAGGCCATGGCGAACCAATACGGGCTGGATCAAAGCCGCCCATTCCCGTGGCACCACATAACCGCCAAGGGGTAATTTGACGTTTGATTCCTGTAGGGGCAACAACTGGTTGTAAAAAGGCACCGACCAAATCTGGTTTTGGGTTGTGTCATAGGCGATGCCACGTCCACCCACCACAGGGGCGTTTTCAAAAACCTCGTAACGATAACCCTTCAACTCAATGTGAGAAACCACGTGCAGGGGATCGACATCAACCGCATTGACCCACATCATGGGAAATTCACGTCCAGCCAGTCCTTGATGCAGGTCATCGGCCTGGGCCGCAGAACGCTGTAAATCAAAACGCATTTCAGCAATGACACGAAAAAACACCGACATAGCATTCTTACTGGTCATCACACGCTCAGCATAGGGAGACCATGCATGGTCTTCAATCAAAACCCCCCATCGATTGCGAAGGCTTGCATATGCATGTGAAAAGCGTGGAGCATCGGCTTCGGCAATCACGCCCATGCCAGGGTCGTTGACGTCTTTCAACTGGGGATAAAAACCCAAAGGCGAATGACCCATACTGCTCAACTTCTCCAGTGCGCGTTGAAGCATGCGATCGCCCCATTGCTGAACCACAGGGTTGATGGCGTAATGAGAAGCCATGGACACAGAAACGTCGTGTCTGAAACGCACCCCGTCAGTGACATGCAAATCCAAGGTCACCAAAGGGTCCCAAAGCTGCACCAAGCTCAGCATGGCTTTGGTTTCTTCAGCTTGGGAGATCATCCAGTCGCGGTTCAAATTGATGCGCAATGCATTGGTTCTTTGACCCGTCTCCACAGGTCCATTTTGGTTGGGTCGGCTGAATTTGCTGCGGTTTTCATGGCCGTCCACATTGAAAACGGGCACAAACAAAACCAGCAAATGATTCAGGGGGTTGAATCGACTGCGGTCGGCCAACAAGTCCCGCATCAGCATCATCCCGGCATCCTTGCCATCGATTTCCCCTGCATGGGTGCCGCCAATGACCAACACCACAGGAATTTTTTTCTTCGTGGCCTGGTTGGCATCCAGGGCACCGGTCTTGCTGACCACCATGGCTTTGATGTAGCGACCTTGCGTGGTCTTGCCCATGTTGAAACATTTCACGAAGGAGGGATGCCCGCGTTGGAGATCGCGGCAAAATTGTTCAACCTCACGGTATGGGCCAGACTGTGCAAAAGCAGTGCGCTCTGCGTGCAAAGTCATTGGCAATGGATTTGCACAAACCGCTTTCACCCCCAATACCAATAACCCACTGAAAAACACGAAACGCATACCAGTCATCACCATTTGCTTTTCATTTCAACATGCACCTTGGGCATTCTGATGGCCCCCTGATCAATGTTGAATTGTTTCACGCAATTCCAAGTGGCCTGGCGTTGTTGAGTGGGAAAGCTGGCCACCCTTGATGCGTTGTTGATGGCTAAAATCCCAGCCGACGGGGGGGTAGCTCAGTTGGGAGAGCGCGTCGTTCGCAATGACGAGGTCGGGAGTTCGATCCTCCTCCTCTCCACCAAACTGCCAAAAATCCAACTCTGGCTGGGCGTTTTATCAACGCTGTGACCGGGTGCCTTTGGCAGGACGTTTTTTGGTATCGCGCGGCACAAACACATTGCCCGCGCCAGGACCTGCGCGCTCGGACCGATCCGCAACCACCACGCGCGGGCCACGGTTGTTTCGATCATTGAAGGTTCTTCCTTCTGTGGGGCGTCCATTGGAGGGGGCCCAGGCTTGCGGCGATCGATCAGATGATGCATGGCGATCAGCTGACCGAGGCGCGCGATCAAATGTCTTGCCTGCCGGCGCACCACGTCCGCCCAGTCGACTGGCACCGGGCGCACCTTTGCGCGGACCATCGAACGCCTTGGGGCGATCCTGGCGTTGCTGCGGCTCCAAGCCAGGAACGATTTCCGACTTGATGGGCTGCCGGGTATAGGCCTCGATATCAAAGATTTTCCGGCGATCTCGAAATTCTGCGAAGGTCACGGCCAAACCATCACGACCAGCGCGACCAGTTCGACCAATGCGGTGCACATAGTCCTCTGCCTTCATGGGCAAGCCAAAATTAAACACATGGCTGATGGTGGGCACATCGATACCCCTGGCGGCCACATCAGTGGCCACCAATATTTGCACCATACCTTGGCGCAAGGCCATCAAACGGCGGTTGCGCAATCCCTGGCTCAACGCTCCGTGCAAGGCAACGGCTGAGAACCCTGCTTGTTGCAAATCCACAGCCAAAGCATCGCACTCTATCTGGGTGCTGGCAAAAACTATGGCTTGATCGATCGTGGTGTCGCGCAACCAGTGATCCAACAATTTGCGCTTGTGTTGAGGGTTGTCGGCCCAAAACAAGGACTGAGTGATGTTGACGTGCTGGGCGTGTTGGGCATCGACTTGCACACGCTGGGGCTGGCGCATGACGCGGGTGGCCAATTGCTGGATGCGCGGCGCAAATGTGGCACTGAACATCATGGTTTGGCGACGTTTGATGGTGAGTTGATTGACTTCCGCCAAGTCATCAGCAAAGCCCAGGTCAAGCATGCGATCAGCCTCATCCACCACCAAAAACTGAACTTGATCCAGTTTGATTTGATTTGATCGTTGCAGGTCCAATAATCGCCCTGGTGTGGCGACCACCAAATTGGCGTTTTGAAGTTTGGCAATTTGCAAGGCGTAAGGCATACCCCCCACCACGTTGGCGATGCGCAAACCAGGGCTGTGGCGCACCAAATCGATGGCATCGTGCGCCACCTGCTGGGCCAACTCACGGGTGGGGCACAACACCAGTGCGCCGGGGGTGGCAGGCTTGAAATTGCTGGGGTGCATGGGGTTTTTGCGCTTGGGTCGCTTGGGCGGCTCTTCACCGCGCGCCAAGGCCAACTCGACCTTTTGGTCCCACTCTAGCGCTTGGGCTTTGGCCTGGGCCTGGTGTTGCAGCAACAAGGTATGCAGCACGGGCAGCAAGAAAGCCGCGGTTTTGCCACTGCCTGTTTGGCTTGAAACCATCAGGTCATTGAAGGCTTGGTCGCCCTCTTGCATGCGCATCGCCAAAGGAATTGTTTTCAGTTGTACGGTGGTTGGCGATGTAAAGCCCATGTCCTTGACCGCCAAGAGCAACTCTTTGGCCAGTCCCAACGCAGCGAAGCCATCTTCGACCTGATGCGTCTCCATTGGAGTGCTCGGGCCTGCGCTCATCAGGCTGTGGGACACAACATGGTTTTTTGCTTGTGCCTGAATGGGTGTGGGACTTGTCGGACCACCAGGGGTGACCAAAAGCGGGGAAGGTGAAAATTGATCGATCATGCGCAACGCGCTGACTTGTTGGCCAGCGACTCCATCTGAGGTTTGAAAAACATCAACCATCAGACAAAGTCAACGCCCTGAGCATTGCGGCGCGGTTGGCCCTCATTGAAGAGCCCAAGGTGTGAGGCAGATGTACGTTTGTTGTTGCACTCAACAACAGCACAAATTATTGCACAGTTAAAGGGGGTTCTTCGGCGCGCAAAAAATGGGCGCGATAGTGCTGCAGCTCATCAATCGACTCATGCACATCCGCCAAAGCGGTGTGTTTTTGTTGCTTTTTAAAAGCACCATAAATATCAGGGCGCCATCTCTTGGCCAGCTCTTTGAGCGTGCTCACATCGAGGTTCCTGTAGTGGAGCCAGCCCTCCAATTTGGGCATGTACTTCACCAAAAAACGCCTGTCTTGGCCGATGGTATTGCCGCACATGGGGGATGTTCCCTTGGGCACGTATTGTGATAAAAAAGCAATCAGTTGATCTTCGGCTTGCGCTTCACTCAATTGAGAGGCACGCACTTTATCGATCAGGCCGCTGCGCCCGTGTGTGCCTTTGTTCCAGGCATCCATGCCATCGAGCAAAGCATCGCTTTGGTGCAACACCAGTACAGGCCCTTCAACCCGAGGGTGCAGTTGGGGACCTGTGATCACCACTGCGATTTCTATCAAGCGCTCGACCTCCGGATCCAGTCCAGTCATTTCGCAATCGATCCAAACCAAATTTTGGTCGGATTTGGCCAGCACTGGCAAGGAGTCATCTGGTTGCATTTCGCTCATGCCCTGATTGTCCCCTAAGAAGGCCCATGATGGCGAATACACCTACACTAGACTTCCATGAAACTGTCTATTTTGATGTCCCTCATTTTTGCATTTGCACTCGTGCTCAACACCCTGGCCAAGTTGTGGCTGTTGAGCCGTCAAGTCAAACACGTCGCCCAGCACCGCGCGCAGGTGCCATCAGCATTTGCCAAAAGCATTGATTTACCCTCACATCAAAAAGCGGCCGACTACACCTTGGCCAAGGCACGATTGGCTTGGTATGACCTGGCCTTGGATACCTTGCTGTTGCTGGCTTGGACCTTGATGGGCGGTTTGGCATGGCTTGATCAACTTTTGCTGCAAGCAATGGGACCTGGTTTGTGGCAACAAATGGCATTGATAGCCAGCTTTATTGTGATCGGGGGGTTGATCAATTTACCCTTGTCTTGGTACCGAACCTTTGTGTTGGAACATCGGTTTGGCTTTAACCGAATGACTTTTTCCCTGTGGTGCAGCGACCTGATCAAAGTCGCTGCGATAGGTTCGCTGTTGGGCTTGCCCATCCTGGCACTGGTGTTGTGGTTGATGCAAGCGGGCGGTGATCAATGGTGGATATTCGCTTGGGCCTCGCTGAGCTTGTACCAATTGTTTGTGATGTGGATTGCACCCAACCTGATCATGCCCTTGTTCAATAAATTCACGCCACTGCAAGACCCGGCGCTGGAGGCGCGCGTAAGCGTCCTGATGCAGCGTGCAGGGTTTACCGCGAATGGGTTTTTTGTGATGGATGGCAGCCGCCGATCGGCACATTCCAATGCTTTTTTCACTGGCTTCGGATCCCACAAAAGAGTGGTTTTTTACGATACCTTGCTCAAACAACTGTCGTCTGACGAGATGGAAGCGGTATTTGCGCATGAGTTGGGCCACTTCAAACACAAGCACGTTGCCCAAATGATTGGGCTGCAAACCCTACAGAGTTTGCTCGGCTTTGCCCTGCTCGGTTGGCTCATTCAACAAACATGGTTTTTCACCGGACTGGGTGTTCAGCCGCACATGAGTGACTCCAACCAAGCACTGGCTTTGCTGTTGTTCCTCATGGTCTTGCCGGTGGCCATGTTTTTCCTTTCCCCACTGTCAGCCTTGCATTCGCGCCAGTGTGAGTTTCAAGCTGATTCTTATGCTGTCCAGCATTCAAGCGGTCCTCATTTGGCCAGCGCACTGCTGAAGTTATACCAAGACAATGCCACCACGCTCACACCCGACCCTTGGTTTGTGGCGTTTTATCACTCACACCCGCCCGCTGCCCAGCGGTTGGCGCGCATGCCCACATGAATCAGACCGGCTTGGTGGTTGCCAGCCATGGCAGGCATTGCTGGGTTGAAAACGACTTGGGCGAAAGACGCATTTGCCACCATCGAGGGAAAAATAGTACTGCTGTGGTGGGAGACCGGGTGCAATGGCTTCCCAGCCAAGATGAAGGCACCATTGAGTCGATCATCCCCAGGCGAAATTTACTTTACCGGCAAGACGAACTGCGCACCAAATCTTTTGCAGCCAATTTGGATCAGGTTTTGCTGCTGGTGGCGGCTGAACCTGAGTTTTCGCAAGACCAAATGGCCCGCGCACTCATCGCCTGCCATGCCCAAGGCATTGAGCCCATTGTGATGCTCAATAAGTGCGATTTATTGGAGGCTTTTGCCCTGGCTTGGGATCGGCTGCAACCGTACAGAGACATGGGCCAGAACATCTTGGCTGTGTCCTTGAGATCCGGGGTTGGCGTGGAAGAATTAAAAGTCCTTTTGAAAGGGAAAACCACCCTTGTCCTGGGACCATCGGGGGCAGGGAAAAGTTCACTGGTCAATCTATTGGTCCCCTCGGCACGCGCTGCAACCGGTGAAATTTCAAAAGCACTGCAAAGCGGTCGGCACACCACCACCAGCACCCACTGGTATTGGTTGGACGATGAGCGCCTGGGGGCATTGATCGACTCACCAGGTTTCCAAGAGTTTGGTTTGCACCACCTGGACCCCCGTGATTTGGCTGGTTTCATGCCTGACTTGCGTGCCCATTTGGGTGAATGCAAGTTCTACAACTGCACCCATTTGCACGAGCCCGGCTGTGGGGTTCGTGGCGCATTGGAGCAAGGCCAGATCGAACCCAGCAGATACCAGATTTACCAACGCTTGTTTGACCAACTCAATGGCAAGCTTTGAATCGGCGCGTCGCCACTGGTAAAAAAACTCAACCCAGCAATCGGGCCAAACTGAGCAAGCACAACAAAACCAACCAGAGCACCACGGTGCGCCAAACCAAGCCCACCAAACTGCGTAAATGACCCAATTCCGGCTCACGCCCGGGCCAGCTTTCGCTGGCAGAGGGCTGCAGATCTTCAACCAGCACATCAGTTTTACCCGCCAGTTGCTCGCCACCCAACTGCACATTGAGAGCGCCAGCAGTGGCAGCGATCAGCGTGCCTTCATTGTCATGCGGGTTCGAAGCCGCAAATTGACGCCAACAGTCAATGGCCTCTTCAAAGTTACCCACCACAGCAAAAAATAATGCAGTCACTCTGGCTGGAATCCAATCGATCACATGCCATGCGCGCTGGGTCACCGCAAACAATGCCACGCTGACCCCTTGCAGCACATCGCTGGGACTGGCCGTCCTTAGGGGTTTGATGGCCCCAGCATATTGGCTCATGCGGTACAGCACTGCACCTGCCGGCCCCAAACCCAAAGCAGCTCCCAAAGAAAACCAGACCAGCACACCAAAAACATGGCGATGAGCAGCAATCACTGCATGTTCAATCACGTGTCTGAACATTTCACTGCGGGGTAAATCCATGGCATCCACCTGATGCCAATCGGCAAACAATTGGCGTGCAAGCACCTCGTCACCCGCTTCTAAGGCCACACGGATATCTGTGAAATGATGGCTAAATTGCCTAAAGCCCAAGGTCACATAAAGAACGACCATGCTCCACAACACCGCCAATGGCCATCCGAGCGACCACATCAACAGGCCGTAAATCAACCAGGCCGTGAAGCTGGGCAACCCCACAGCCAAGGACCAAATCAACCAGGCCCGCTGATCTTGCCCCACATCCAGCCATCGACACACCCAAGCGATCCAAGCGCGCAAACCCGTTTGCACCCAGCCTTTTTCCGACAAGGGTCGCACTTGCTCCAATATCAATGCAAACATCAGCGCGATGAAACTCATGTGACCATCATAGCGGTGAGTTTGGCCAATGAAAGTCAGGGTCTAGGCAGCGGAAAGGAATCGATAAAAATTTCTCAACATTCCCGCCGTGGCACCCCAAATAAAGTGCTCTTGATGCCCATGTCGATACAGCATGGAAAACCACTCACGCCGCACACCCTCAGCCTCGTGGGCATGTCGACGATGGTGGGCCGGGTTCATCAAAAAAGTCAATGGAACCTCGAAGACTTCATCCACCTCCTTGGGATTGGGGACAGGGGTGAATCGGGGATTCACCAAGCCCACGACCGGTGTGATGACGAATGCAGAGCCGGTGGTATAGACCGGCAACTCACCCAACACCTCTACCTGTTGGGGATTTAAACCCACCTCCTCGTGGGCCTCGCGCAATGCGGTGTGGCGAAAGTCACAGTCTTCTGGGTCTACTTTGCCGCCAGGGAATGCCACTTGGCCAGAATGGGTCGACATGTGGGCGGTGCGCCTGGTCAACAACACCATGGGTTGTTCGCGCATCACCAAGCCCAGCAAAACAGCAGCGCGCGAAACAGGCCTGTCCATATAGGCCCTCTCTTGGACCAATTCTGGTTTCCACACCGGGGGTGATTGGAAGCGGTCCTTTAACGCCCATTCATGCATCCGATCCATTGGCACCGCCGGCAAGTGATCGTCGACCGATAAAACAGGGACTTTTTGGGGATCGAAACCAACCCGCTTTGACAATGGCGAGATCATGGCAGAACCCATGAAAAAAACCACCCTGTTGTCATCAAGCAAAGGGCGGTTGATGACACCTCGGTTCGCACTTTAAGCGCTGGGTGCTGCGGCCTTGTGAACGAGTTTTTCTTTGATGCGGGCCGACTTGCCGCTGCGTTCACGCAAGTAGTAGAGTTTGGCGCGTCGGACATCACCTCGGCGTTTGACTTCAATGCTGGCAATCAATGGGCTGTAGGTTTGAAAGGTTCGCTCTACACCTTCGCCGCTGGAGATTTTGCGCACGGTAAAGCCACTGTTAAGGCCACGATTGCGTTTTGCAATCACAACGCCCTCATAAGCCTGCACCCGTTTGCGACTGCCTTCCACCACATTGACGCTGACAACCACAGTATCGCCAGGGGAGAAATCCGGTATTTTTTTACCGAGACGAGCAATTTCTTCTTGCTCCAGGATTTGAATCAGATTCATAAAAACCTCTGTCGATCTTGGTTGCGCTGCACTGGGGGCCTCCATGCAATGAGAACAAGGTCTGCAAAGTGGAAGCGGCCAACCAGAGGATCGAAAAGCCTCATATTCTAACCAAAAATTTCTCAGTTCGGTTGGATCGGCACCAATTTCAACAGATCGGCTTCATCTTGAGGGGACAATTGCTGGGCGGTGCGGGCGGCCACAACCAAATCGGGGCGATATCGTTGGGAAAGAGCCAAGCTTTGCGCCCGCCTCCAAGCTTGTATGTGAGCGTGGTTCCCTGATAACAACGCCTTGGGAACGGGGTCCCCCTGCCACACTTCGGGCCGTGTGTAGTGAGGAAAATCCAACAAACCATTCATGCTGGGATTGAAACTTTCGCTGACATGGCTGTCCGGGTCCTGGAGAACGCCAGGCATCAGTCGGGCAATGGCATCCAACAAAGCCATGGCCGGAATTTCTCCGCCAGACAACACAAAATCGCCCAGACTGATTTGGGCATCCACATGGGCATCGATGAAGCGCTGGTCAATGCCTTCGTAACGCCCGCAAAGCAACACGGCGCCGCCGGTCAACTGCGACCAAGCCTTCACCCGTTCGTGGTTCAAGGCTTCTCCCAAGGGAGAGAAATACAGCAAAGGTGCCTGTTTGCGGTCTTGTTGACGGTGTGCACGTATGGCGCTCAAACACTGCCACAGGGGTTCGGCCAGCATGACCATGCCCGGACCGCCTCCGAAAGGCCTGTCGTCCACGCGGCGGTAGTTGCCACCAGCGTATTCACGTGGGTTCCATAAATGAACCTGCAAGAGACCACCGTCAAATGCACGTCGGATAACCCCCGACGCCATGAATGCCCTCAACAACTCTGGGAACAAGGTGATGATGTCAAACCGCATGGTGTGAAAAGCTTTCAGTAATCGGCCTGCCAATCCACATGGATGACACCGTCATCCAAGTCCACCTTATCGATGTAAATGCCCACAAAAGGGATCATGCGTTCCACGATTTCCCCGCCCTGATCAGACTTGAGTACCAACACAGTTTGGGCACCGGTGGCCAATAAGTCACAAACCCTGCCCAGCAGGTCACCCTGCCGATTGATGGCTTTGAGGCCCAGTAAATCCACCCAGTAATACTCGTCTGCAGCGGCGCTTGGAAAGCTAGATCGCGGTACAAAAATGCGTGCGGACTTCATAGTCTCCGCCTGATTGCGATCGCTCATTTCATGCAAACAAGCAATCACAGCGCCCGAATGCTCACGGGCTTGTTGAACCCGCACCAGACAAGCGCCCGCAAAATTTTTTGGACCGCTCTCGGGTGGCACCAAATACCATCGTTTGGCCGAAAAAAGGGCTTGAGGGTCGGGGCTGAATGCTTGGACTTTGATCCAACCTTTGACACCCCAGGCATCAACGACCTTGCCCACCTCTACGGCATCTGCGGGCAATGTCGCAGGCTCCAGCCAGGGCGTCATCACAAGGCCTTGGCAGTCTGGCTCGGCGGCAAATGCCGCTCATCAATCAGCTTTTTGGCCAGATTGTTTGACCAAGCGATCAACCGTGGGAGAAGTTTGAGCACCCACACTCTTCCAGTAGGTCAGGCGATCCATCGCAATGCGCAATGCTTCTTCGCCGCCCTTGGCAATCGGGTTATAAAAACCGATGCGCTCAATGAAACTGCCGTCGCGACGCACGCGCTTGTCAGCCACAACGATATTGAAAAAAGGACGGGCTTTTGCCCCGCCTCGGGAAAGTCGGATGACAACCATGGTTTATCCTTCGGGTGGTGGAATTTCTCCAGCGTTTGAGACACGCAACTAGGCCACCCGGCCAGCGACACGCTGAAAACCAATTATTATATCACCTTACCCATGACCCCCCTGATTCGCCACTGCTTGGACACAGATGTACCAGCGATCACCGCCATCTATGGCCACCATGTACTACACGGCACAGGCAGTTTTGAAATCATCCCACCCACCACCCAAGAAATGGCTGATCGCCGGCAAGCCGTACTGGACAACGACCTGCCCTATTTGATTGCCGAAATCAATGGGCAAACCGTGGGCTATGCCTACGCAAATCTGTTCAGACCACGTTTGGCTTACCGCCATACCCTGGAAAACTCCGTCTATGTGCATCACCAAATGGGCCGCCAAGGCCTGGCCCGGGCATTGATGGCAGAACTGATGTCGCACTGTGAACAAATGGGCGGCCGACAGATGATTGCCTTGATTGGCGACTCCAACAATGCGAGCTCTATTGGTCTGCACCTTGCCTTGGGATTTCAACACGCAGGCTTGATGCGCTCCAGCGGTTGGAAGCATGGGCGCTGGCTGGACACTGTATTGATGCAACGCAGATTGGGGCCTGGAGATGCCACCACGCCAACTATCATTGGGCAATGAAAAACAAAACGATTGCGGCTTGGTTGGCTTTTTTGGGCGGCCCCATTGGCTTGCACCGCTTTTATTTGTTTGGCTGGGACGATACTTTGGGTTGGTTATTGCCCATCCCAACGGCCCTGGGCATGTATGGGGTATCCCGTGCGCAAGATTTCGGCGTCGATGATGTCACCAGTTGGTGGTTGGTTTTGCCTTTGGGATTCAATGTGGCGGCTTGCGCCCTCAACGCCATTGTTTATGCCTTGATGGATTGCCAAAAATGGAATCAGCGCTTCAATCCTGATGAAGATGCCTTGTGCGCAGCTGGCAATACCAATTGGCTCACAATTGGGGCCATGGTGCTGAGCCTGCTGGTGGGATCAACCGCCTTGTTGTCGAGCTTGGCTTACGGATTTCAGCGCTATTTCGAATATCAATTGGAAGAGGCGCAAAAAATATCGCAATGATTTTTTGATCAGCCCAATCACCGTCAAGTGCAGATAAATGGCGCTTGCACTTCAGTCGGCTGCTCCAAGACCGATATACCTTGGCCTTCAAGCTTTTTCCAGTCCAAATTTTCCACCAACTCAGGTGCCAAATCTGCCAAAGGCTTGAGCACAAAAGCCCGCTCGGACCAGCGGGGATGGGGCACCACCAGGGATGGGCTTGAAATGGTCGAATGCCCAAAAAAAATCAAATCCAAATCCAATGTTCTGGGTGCATGGCGGTAAGGCCGCTGGCGGCCTGCGGCACGCTCAATCTCTTGCATCAGAGACAGTAATTCAGGGGCGGTCAGCAAGGTGGTGATTTCCACCACCGCATTGACAAAATCAGGACCTGTCGCTTGCCATGGGGCAGAGACATAAAAGCGTGAGGATTTAAATCCTTTGATTTTGGGAAAAGTCTGCAAAGCCTTGCAGGCTGATTGAAGTTGCGCCAGCGGTTCGCCCACATTGGCACCCAAGCCAATAAAAGCCTTGACCCAATCACGCCCTTGGTCCACTTTAGAACTCAGATACTGCCCGGCGCAGCATCCGTATCGCCCCGACGCCGATGCCGACGGCGCCTCTTTTTGGGCATATCCAGCCCCGCTGCCTCATCGACGCTTGGCGCAGCGTCAGCGCGGGCATGGGCACGGGAGACGCGACCTGTGCGCTGAGACCGCGTACTGGCCGTGCGCAACTGCGTCAGCAAATCTTCCCGGCCCAGTTCATCGGCCAAGCTGAAGGTTTGCCACCAATCGGCCAACGCCAAATCGACTTCACCCACATCGGCCCGCAAACGCATGAAGTCAAATCCCGCCCGAAACCTAACCTGTTCAACCAGGGTATGAGGAGCGCTGCCGGTGCGCTTTTCAAAGCGGGGTTGCATCATCCAAATTTCACGCATATCTGCCGCAAGTTTGCCGCGGCCAGACACATCACCGATGCGCGCATCAAACACCTCATCAATGGCTTGTTGCAAAGCCGGAAACGGCGGCGAATGCTCGCACAAGCGCATCCAGGCTTGGTGCACATCCGACCAAAGCACGCAAGCCAACAAGAAACTGGGCGCAACGGGCTTGCCTTCGCCCACACGGCGATCGGTATCGGACAAGGCGGCTTTCACAAAGGGGGCGTCGGCACGTTCGACCACCATATCCAGCAAAGGATAAATGCCTTTTTGCAAGCCCACCGTTTTTAGCTGTTCAATGCTGGCCATGGAATGCCCTGTCTGT
>RFNL01000138.1 GCA_009927195.1 Betaproteobacteria bacterium
GCAGGCCCACCATGCGTTTCAGAGGGCCTGCGGTATGCGGCTCAATTTTGAAGCCCAAGGCGTTGAGTTTGGCGGCAAATCGCACCGCTCGAATGATGCGCACCGGGTCTTCCCTGTAGCGGGCCGAAGGGTCCCCGATCATGCGCAGCAATTTCTTTTTGGCATCTTTCATTCCACCGTGGTAGTCAATCACCGCACCAGTGAGCGGGTCGTAATACATGGCGTTGATGGTGAAATCGCGACGGGCTGCATCTTCGTCTTGTGGACCCCAAACATTGTCCCGCAATACACGACCACTGGCATCAACAGCATGCTTCATGCCAGCCAACTCGGTTTTGCTGCTGCGCTCATTGCCTTTGACCTGCTGTGCGTCTGCGCTGTCCAAATAGGCCCGAAAGGTCGAAACCTCGATGACTTCATGCTCACGACCACGTCCAAAAACCACATGGACTATGCGAAAACGTCGGCCAATGATGAAGGCACGCCGAAACAAGGCCTTGACTTCCTCAGGCGTGGCATCGGTGGCCACATCGAAGTCCTTGGGAGACAGGCCCAGCAGCAAATCTCGTACCGCCCCCCCAACGATGTAGGCCGTGTGGCCGCGCTCTTGCAAGGTTTTGACCACCTGAACCGCGCGCTCATCGACATGCTGCGCATCAATGCCATGCACACTGGCTGGGATGATCTGGCGCTTGCCCAAGCTGGGCTTGTCGCCTGCGTCACCCCGCCCTAGCAATTTGTCAATGAATTTTTTGATCATGTGGTTGTGAAAAGTTCCAAAATGGGCCATCCACGCTGTACGGCCAAGTTGCGCAAGCGATCATCAGGGTTGGTGGCCACAGGCTGATTGACTCTCTCCAGCAAAGGCAAATCGTTGATGGAGTCGCTGTAAAAAGTGCTGCGAATGCCCGACCAGGTCAATCCCCGATCGTCAAGCCATTGTTGCAGACGAACGACCTTGCCAGGTCCAAACGAGGGCGTGCCATCAATATCACCCGTGAGTTCGCCCTGCTGATCACGTTTAAGTTGCACCGCAATCAGGTCAGAGATGCCCAATGCCTGTGCAATCGGCGCGGTCACAAACTCGTTGGTCGCCGTGACGATCAGCAAGTGGTCGCCTTGTTGGCGGTGGCTTTCAATCAATGCCTTGGCCTGGGGCAAGATGGCAGGTTCAATCACTTCACGCATAAAGGCCTGGTGCGCAAGGGTGCATGCCTGTATTCCATGCTCCCGAGCGGCCTGGGTGGCAAAGCGCACATACGCATGAATGTCAAATCCGCCATGACGGTATTGCTGGAAAAAAGCATCGTTTTGCTGGGCGAATGTTGGTGCATCCGTCCAACCCAACCGGGTGGTGAACTCCCCCCACGCACGATCGGAGTCCAAGGGCAATAGGGTGTGGTCCAAGTCAAAAAGACAAATCGATTCCAAGCCCGTCTTTCCTCAGAGTTGTTCCATCATTTGGCGCAACAACGGCACCGTGATGGCACGCTTGGTTTGCAAGGCGTACCGGTCCAGTTGATCCAGCCAGTGAATCAGGCTGGCCAAGTCTCGGCTGAACCGATGGAGCAAAAAATCCATCACCTCATCGCTCAAAAACAAGCCGCGGGCATCGGCTTGCTGGCGCAACACTGAGCGGCGCTCTAATTCGGACAGCACCTGCAGTTGAAACACATGACCCCAAGCCAGTCGGGTGCGCAAATCTTCGCGCACCGGTAAATCACTGGGCGGCATGGCGCCACTGGCCAACACCCAGCGTTGCTGCCCATCAGATGCGGCTGTGGCATGCACAAACCAATTGAATGCCGCATGTTGCTGAATGGCGCTGTACAAGTGCACATCATCGAGCAATACCACCTGCCAATCATCGTTGAAAGCCGTGGGTTCCAACTGGTCGGCATCCATCCAACCCACTGACCCCATGCCCCCTTGTTCGGCCAGGGCCGCTCGAACGCCTTGCAGCAAATGGGTTTTGCCACAGCCCGTTTCACCCCAAAGGTAAGTGGGTACCGGTGAGCGGACTTGGTTGGACACCCACAAGGACAAATGCGATACCACCAACTGGTTCTGACCCGCCAAAAAATTGGCCAGACTCGGACCTGGGGCTAATCCGATGTCAAGGGCGATTTGCTTCATCGGACAAGCCTTCACCCGTGAACAAACGGCTGGACAGGTAGTGCGCACGCGCACGCCGCAAGCACACCAACAATATGGCGCTGGCTGGCAAGGCCACCAACACACCGACAAAGCCAAACACCTGGCCAAAAGCCAGTAAGGCAAAAATCACGGCCAAGGGGTGCAGTCCAATGCGCTCACCCACCAAACGCGGAGTCAGCACAAAGCCCTCCAGAAGTTGTCCCAAACCGAATACCAATCCCACCATCAAAACTGCTTTCCAAGCCGCAAATTGCAATAAACCTGCGACCAAAGCCAGGATCAAACCGACGCCAAATCCCAAATAGGGAATGACCACCGCCAAACCACTGAAAACGCCAATGGGCAGGGCCAAATCCAAACCAAACAAGTAAAGGCCCATGCTGTAAAACACGGCCAAGATGGCCATCACGGTCAATTGCCCGCGCATGTATTGGCCCAGGACGTCATCGACCTCGACCATGAATGCATCAAAACCAGGCCGCAAGCGCATGGGGACCAAGGCCACTACATGCGATACAAACCGATCCCAGTCGGCCAGCAGGTAAAACAAAGCCACTGGAATCAACACCAGATTACCGATCACTGCCAAAGCCACGCTGCCACCGATGCGCAAAGAGGCCAACCATGCATCCAAGGATTCATCCACCGATGTGTTGAAATACTTGATCAAAAAGACCTTCAAAGACCCTGGATCCAGGTTCAGCTCCACGCCAAACTCTTTCAGCCAGGGTGCCAGGACCGCTTGGGCCTTGAGCAACAACCCAGGCAATTGCTCGCGCATCAGCGGCAATTCCTTGGCCAATATGGGCACAACCAAAAGCACAACCGCCAAAGCCGTGAGCAAAAACAGCAGCTCAACCAAGCCTGCCGCCACAGCGCCTGGCAAACTGCCTTGGGTCAGACGCACCAGGCTTTTGACCACTGGCGACAACACATAAGCCAACACTGCAGCGACCACAAAAGGCATGAGGACGGGTGACAGCATCCACAACAACAGACCCGACATGGCCACAATGGCACCCCATGCGGCGAACTGTTGTTGGTAGCGAGTCATGGGCTTGGGTGTAGGTCGGGATTAAAATGCACCGATTCTATCGGTGTGTATTGCGCCAACCCTTATTACCCCACCCCATGAACAAACCTCTTTCCTACAAAGATGCTGGCGTGGACATTGATGCCGGCGATGCCCTGGTGGAGCGCATCAAGCCCATGGCCGCCAAAACATTGCGCGAAGGGGTTTTATCGGGCCTGGGTGGATTTGGTGCATTGTTTGAATTGCCCAGGCGATACCGTGAACCGGTGCTGGTCAGCGGCACCGATGGGGTGGGTACCAAACTCAAACTGGCCTTTGAATGGGACCTGCACGACAGCGTCGGCATCGATTTGGTGGCCATGAGTGTCAATGACGTCTTGGTGCAAGGGGCAGAACCACTTTTCTTTTTGGACTATTTCGCCTGCGGCAAGTTGGATGTTGATACCGCAGCCACTGTGGTGCAAGGTATCGCCACCGGCTGTGAGTTGGCTGGCTGTGCCCTGATGGGCGGAGAGACCGCTGAAATGCCAGGCATGTACCCCATCGGAGAATACGACTTGGCCGGCTTTGCGGTCGGGGTGGTGGAGAAATCCAATATCCTCACGGGTGCTTTGGTCAGCGATGGCGATGTGGTCCTGGGCCTGGCTTCTTCCGGAGTGCATTCAAATGGTTTTTCTTTGGTGCGCAAAGTCATTGACCGCAGTGCCGCTGCATTGCCCACTCAACTCGACGGCATGGCATTTCGACAAGCCTTGATGACCCCGACCCGCATTTATGTGAAATCTGTATTGACCGCTTTGTCCCGGCATCCAATTCACGCCTTGGCCCACATCACGGGCGGGGGATTGTTGGAAAACATTCCACGGGTTCTGCCAGAGGGCTTGTCTGCGCATATTCATCTGGATCATTGGCCCCGCAGCGAGTTGTTTCAATGGCTGCAACATCAAGCTGGCATCGACGACCATGAAATGAGCCGCACCTTCAACAACGGCATTGGCATGGTGGTAGTGGTACCGGCCAAGGATGCCCAAGCTTGCATGGCCACCTTGCGTGAAAAAGGCGAGCAGGTTTATCAGGTGGGCCACATTCAAGCCCGCGGCTCTGGTTCGGCCGTGGTTTTGCACTGACCCCTTTTTGTCAGCAGTCAGGCAAATTTCAACGGCTTTGGGCCAATATTTCAATGCGCATTTGCAACAAGTGCAGCAGTCGTTTTTCCTGGCGCGAACGGTATATTTCTTGTAGATTTTTCAGCATGCGCAACACCATGTTGCGCGGCGAACAAGCCTGCAAATGCTGAGACAACACCAAATCGGTTTTGCGCTTTCCCAAGCTTTCTCCATCGCTGCCCAACCACTGCCCTATGCGCTCGAGCAAATCTTCTCTGCCCAGTGACTGGCCCGTGAAGGGATCCAAAACAATCAAGCCTTCATGGGGGTCGGGCAATTTAACTTTGACCAAAAAATGGCCCGGAAATCCCACGCCTTGGGCTTGAAGGCCCAAACCTTGGGCCAACTCCAACCACAGCACCGACAAGCTGATGGGAATACCTCGTCGCGTATCCATCACCCGGTGCAAATAACTGTTGTCTGGCGCGTAGTAATCATTGACATTGCCAGCAAAACCCAATTCATCAAAAAAGAACTGATTGAGCCTGCGCAATTTGGCAATGGGATCGGCTTTCGCATTCAAGGGGCGTCGCAATCGAAAGTGCCATGCATCCATCTGGGCCAAGACCGATTCAATATCGGCCTGTGGGTAGGGGTCTTGGGCCAAACTGGCCGCCGCCTCGAGCAAAGGAAACTGTGTATCCGAAGCCACCAAGCATCGAAAGTAATCCAAGGGTGTGGGCACATCTGACGGGCTCCATGCAACCATACCCACCTCAACGCCGCCACAAGGTGTGCAAAGGCACGCGAAAAGCCCACAGGGAAATACCGTATACGACGACGCTGATCAGCAAAGCCACCGCCAGCGCAGCAACGCGTGCCAATGGGGTGACGCGCCAAGCCGACCAATCAATCAGCTGTGCAAACCACAGCAAGGGCATGGCCAACAACACGCACGAGGCGCTCACCTGCGCGCCATAGCGCAGCCATCCGGGGCGGGGCTGGTATTTGCCTTGCCGCACCAAGCCCCAACACAAGAGAGCGGCATTGACCAAGGCCCCCAAACCAATGGCCAAGGCCAAGCCGGCGTGGGCCAACCAGGGCACCAATACCAGATTCAGCCCTTGCGTCAGCATCAAGACCGCCAAAGCAATCCGCATGGGCGTGCGGGTATCTTGACTGGCAAAAAAACCGGGCGCCAGCACCTTGATGGCCACCAAACCCACCAAGCCCACGCCGTAGCCAACCAAAGCCAGGCTGGTCTGCATCAGGTCTTTGTCGGTGAAAGCACCGTAGTGAAACAACACACTGACCAAAGGCTGGGCAAAAATCAACAAGGCCACCGCGCACGGCAAGCCCAGCGCCAGCACCCAGCGCAGTCCATCATCAATCAGGCCGCTGTAGCGTTGCTGGTCGCCACTGGCCCTGGCCTGGGTCAATGCGGGCAACAACACCACCCCTAAGGCCACACCCAGCAAGCCGGTGGGAAACTCCATCAAACGATCTGCATAACCCAGCCAAGTGACGCTGCCCGGTGCCAAATGCGAGGCAATTTGGGTGTTGATGATCAGGGAAATCTGCGCCACGCTGACCCCCAACAAAGCCGGCGCCATGAGACCCAAAATCCGCTTGACACCCGGGTCTCGCCACGCCATCCTAAGCCCCAGACCAGGCCCAGCCAAGCGGGGCATCACCCCCAAACGACGCATTGCCCAGCCTTGCACGGCCAACTGCAAGACTCCCCCCAGCATGACCCCTGCGGCCAGCGCATAAATCGGCGGCCAGCCAAAGTCCTCCAACCAGGGCCCCCCCCACCAGGCGCAAGCCACCATGCTGATATTGAGCAACACCGGCGTGGCTGCGGGCACGGCAAAGTGTTTCCAGGTGTTCAAAACACCAGCGGCCAAGGCCACGAGTGACATGAAACCTATGTACGGAAACATCCAACGGGTCATCATCACCGCCGCCTCATGCGCCGCCGCATCCCGACCCAAACCGGAGGCCATGCCCCACACCAATGCCGGTGCAGCAACCACACCGAGTACACAAGTCAGTACCAACACCCAAAAAAGCGCTGTGGCCACGTTGGCCAGCAAGGCCAGGGCACGCTGTTCACCCTCTTGGGTTCGGGTGCTGGCCAGCACGGGCACAAAGGCTTGGGCAAAAGCGCCTTCGGCAAACAATCGGCGAAACAAATTGGGGATGCGAAATGCCACGTTAAAGGCATCGGTCATGGCGCTGGCACCAAAAGTGGCCGCGATCAACAACTCGCGCACCAAACCAGAGACGCGCGAGACCAAGGTCCATAGGGAGACAGTGGATGCAGATTTGATCAAGGACACACGATAAGTGTAGCCCTCACCCCCTTGACTGCAACCCAAGGCAAGGTGTCGCCCGATACGACCCAGCTTAAGCGTCGTGTTTTGATACAATGGTAGGCTTTGCTGATAACATCCACAGACACACAGGAAGACCACCATGGCATCTGGAAAGCCCAAGAAAAAGAACCCGCGCCTGGCGTCGGGCCGTAAACGCGTCCGACAGGACGTACACCTCAACGCCGCCAACACCTCTTTGCGGTCCAAATACCGCACGGCCGTGAAAAACCTTGAAAAAGCCGTAGCATCGGGTGACAAGACCAAGGCCACTGAGCTGTTTGCCAAAATGCAAACCGTTGTGGACTCCGTGGCCGACAAAGGCATCTTTCACAAAAACAAGGCCGCTCGAGACAAAAGCCGCCTGAGCGCCAAGGTCAAAACCTTGGCCACCGCGGCCTGAACAACAGGCCCACCAGCCCGGTCTGAATGATCAGACCGCCG
>RFNL01000122.1 GCA_009927195.1 Betaproteobacteria bacterium
TGCCCGCCGAGCGCATCATGGGCGTGGAAACAGGGGGTTGCCCCCACACCGCCATCCGTGAAGACGCTTCTATCAATTTGGAAGCCATCGACCGCATGCTGGACAAATTTCCCAATGCCGATGTGGTGTTTGTGGAAAGCGGCGGCGACAACTTGGCCGCCACCTTCAGCCCCGAACTGAGCGACCTCACCATCTATGTCATCGATGTAGCGGCTGGCGAAAAAATCCCACGCAAAGGGGGTCCTGGCATCACCAAAAGCGATTTGTTCATCATCAACAAAACCGACTTGGCCCCGCACGTGGGTGCAGACTTGTCTGTGATGGAGGCGGACACGGTGCGCATGCGAACACAGGCCCAAAACCTTAAACCTTTTGTCATGACCAATCTGAAAACACAGACCGGCGTGTCCGAGGTGGTGGACTTCATCGTGCGCAAGGGAATGCTGCCCTCCCATGGTTAAATGCGGGTCGCCATTTCTTTACCAGCCCCTGACAACACCATGTCCTCAGATATTCATTTTTACCAACCTGCTCAAGGACACGGACTGCCACATGATCCGTTCAATGCCATCATCGCCCCCCGACCCATCGGCTGGGTTTCGACCCGCAGTGCCAGCGGTGTGCTCAACCTGGCCCCCTACAGTTTTTTCAATGCGTTCAACTACATACCGCCCATCGTGGGTTTTTCCAGCATCTCACGCAAAGACTCTTTGAACAATGTGGAAGAAACCGGCGAATTCGTTTGGAATCTGGTGACCCAGCCATTGGCCGAGGCCATGAACCAAACCTGCGCAGCCGTACCACCGGATGTCAATGAATTTGAATTGGCCAACCTCACCCCTGTGTCATCGCGCATCGTGGATGTACCGCGCGTGGCAGAAAGCCCGGTGGCCTTTGAGTGCAAGGTCAGCCAAATCATGCAATTGAAGTCGGCCGCTGGGGCCGATGTGCCCACTTGGCTGGTGTTGGGCGAAGTGGTGGGGGTGCACATCGAGCGGCGCATGCTCAAAGACGGTGTGTACGACACCGCCCATGCCCAGCACATCACCCGAGGTGGCGGGCCCGGAGACTACTTCTGCATTGGCCCTGAACAGTTGTTCCACATGTACCGGCCCAAGTAGGGGTCGGCCGCCACAACAGGCTGCGATTCACAACTGCACCCAGACCTGACCATCTTCCATCTTGATAGGGTAGGTTTTCAGCGCCTGGGTCACAGGCGCACAGGTGGGCTCGCCTGTGCGCACATCAAAGCGGCCCTGGTGAAACGGGCATTCCACCTCATGGCCTTCGATGAATCCATCACACAGCAAGGCGTTGCCATGGGTGCAATAGTTATCGGTGGCATAGGCTTGGCCTTCGATGCTGAACAAGGCGATGTGGTGGCCTTGAACTTGTACACCAATGCCAGCACCTTCAAACAAGTCGGTTTGCGCGGCCACGGCCGTCCAAGGGCGGGTCATGAGATCCTCAAATGGGGTAAATGATGGAGTTGGGGATCATCTCAGAATCGTAAATACACCAGCGCTTGGCAAACTTCAGGCCTTGCTCGGTTTGCACCACCTCGTCGATGTAGCGGCCCACGTTGAACACTGTGCTGTCTTTGTTGTACTTGGTTCGAAACACCGCGTAATTGGCCTCGCTGTGAATGACCCCATCGCGCAACGCACGCACCACCGGCGTTCCTATCACATGGCGTTGGTAGTAGGGGTCGTGGAACAAGGTTTCGCGAATGGCATAGGCGCGGTCCATCAACATGCCCTTGCTTTCAAACGACAGGGTAGACAGGGGAAAGCCGCGCTCATGGTTTTCTCGCGGTTGCAGTTTGTACTCGCATTCGTCGATGAAAAACGCCGGCCAATCCTCCCATTGGCCCGCATCGATGACCAAGGCATAGTCGGTGTACAGCGCCTGCAACTGAAAAAACAAATCCAAATCGACCTTCATGCCTGCATCACCTTGCGCCAATAGGCATACATGCCCCGGATCAGCGATTCGGTCACCATGTGATCGGCATCGGCCACATCGCGCCCGCCCAATTCGGCCAATGCCCGGTGCTGTGGTTTTTGTTCAAAGCCCATTTGTGATAACTCAATCACCTCGCCATCGTCGGCGGAGACAAATCCAGCGGGGCCAAACAAGTTCGATTGGCGCAAACGTCGCCGGGTCATCTCGGGCGTGTCCTCGGCGAAACCAAAATGGGTCCACACAAAATCAAACGCACCATGCCCGTCGGGTTGGATGTGGCGGGTGGACACGCTGTTGACCTGCTGCTGAAAAATCACACTCGGAAACAAGGTCACCATTGCTGCCGAAGGACCATTCCACCAGGCCTCGGGGACGATGTCCAAAAATCGATCGTCATGCAACTGCATGTTTTCCTTGAAGCTGGAAACTTGGGTGACTTGATCGGCCTTGCCCATGGCCCCCCGGGTCGAGACCATGGCCCCGTGTCGGCGG
>RFNL01000411.1 GCA_009927195.1 Betaproteobacteria bacterium
GCATGTGCCCCAGCCTGCCTCGGTGGTGCAGGCATGTGCCAGCTTGGTCAGGCCGGGCGGGTGGGTGTTTTTCTCCACCCTCAACCGCAACCCCAAATCTTTTTTGTTTGCCATTGTGGGGGCCGAATACATCCTGCGTTTACTGCCCAAGGGCACCCATGAATTTGCCAAATTCATTCGGCCCAGCGAGTTGGCCCATGCCGCCAGAGCGGCAGGCCTGGATTTGCAAAACCTACAAGGCATGCAATACAACCCGCTGACCCGTCGATATTGGTTGAACAAAGACACCAGCGTCAATTACTTGATGGCATACCGCAAACAACTGAGTTTGGGTGCATGATGCCGCCGCGCCCTGTCAAAGCGGTGTTGTTTGATCTGGACGGTACCTTGATTGACAGCGCGCCCGACTTGGGCGCGGCCGCGGACAAAATGCGACTGAACCGTGGCTTGCCCTCCTTGCCTTTGGCCCATTACCGACCCTTGGTCGGCTCAGGCGCGCGCGGCATGTTGCAACAGGCCTTTGGCATCGCGGCGGACCATGACGCTTACGACGAAATGCGCGACGAGTTTTTTGCCAATTACGAAGCCGCACTGACCGTGTTGACCCAGCCTTTTGATGGGGTGCCCGAGTTGATCCAAACCCTTTTGCGTCAACAAATCGCGTGGGGGGTGGTGACCAACAAAATGGAACGATTCACCCACCCCATTGTGGATGTCATGGATTTGTTCAAAACCGTCGGTGCGGTCGTCTGCGGCGACACCACTGCACACCCCAAACCACACCCCGCACCCTTGCTGGAGGCGGCACAGCGCTTGGGCTTGGAGCCCCTGGACTGCGTTTACGTAGGTGACGATGAGCGCGACATCCTGGCTGGGCGTGCAGCCGGTATGTGGACCGTGGCCGCCAACTACGGTTACTTGGGCCAAGGCCTGCCAGTCAGCGACTGGGGTGCACACGCCCATATCCATTCCCCGCTGGAGCTATTGAAAATCCTCGATCTGGAATAAACTACAGGGTTCA
>RFNL01000082.1 GCA_009927195.1 Betaproteobacteria bacterium
GGCTTGGCGCTGGCCTTTGTCGATGTCTTCAAAGTGGCATTTCGCTCGCATGACCACCCGTCCTCGCCCGGTGCGATAGCCTTCCTTGACCCCTTGTATGCCGTGAATGATGCCGGCAGTGGGAAAGTCCGGCGCGGGCACAATGTCCATCAAATCGTCCACACTGGCCTCAGGGTGTCGCAGCATGTGCAGGCAGGCATCCACCACTTCGTTCAAATTGTGGGGTGGGATATTGGTCGCCATGCCCACCGCAATGCCAGCCGATCCATTGATCAACAAGTTAGGCAGTTTGGAAGGCAGCACCAGGGGTTCTTTTTCGCTGCCGTCATAGTTGGGACCAAAGTCAACCGTTTCCTTGTCGATATCGGCCAGCATTTCGTGGGCGATTTTGGACAAGCGAATCTCGGTGTAACGCATGGCTGCGGCGTTGTCGCCGTCCACCGAGCCAAAGTTGCCTTGCCCATCGACCAACATGTGGCGCAAGGAAAAGTCCTGGGCCATGCGCACAATGGTGTCATATACCGCGCTGTCGCCGTGGGGGTGGTATTTGCCAATCACATCGCCCACAATGCGGGCGGACTTTTTGTAGGGGCGGTTCCAATCGTTGTTGAGCTCGTGCATGGCAAACAACACCCGGCGGTGAACGGGTTTTAAACCATCGCGGGCATCGGGCAGGGCACGCCCGACAATGACGCTCATGGCGTAGTCCAAATAGCTTCGCCGCATCTCATCTTCCAGGCTGATGGGCAGGGTTTCTTTGGCGAACTGGGTCATGGGTGAGCGTCTCTGACAGGTAAATCGGCGATTTTAGGCCTGCGACCCGGCCATTCGGCAGCACGATTGACCATGGCTTTTGATTACAGTTTTGGTGGTTTGCCCTGTCAAAGCCATGGTTTGTCGTGAATTCACAACAAATTTTCGGTCATTGACCACCCATGGGTATGTCCCATGGCCTGACAGTTGGGCCCCTGAATCTGTGTGGCACAATCCGCTGAGCATTGACGGTGATGGTCACCTCAAGCCACGATTCGCAGAATGCCTGCGTCCTTTTCCCAGATGAGGATAACCATGAAAAAATTGAACAAACTGGCGATGTTGGTCGCCTCTGCAGCCCTGGCAACCACCGCGGTTGCGCAAGACATCAACAATTGGCGCAATGCTTCTGGCGAAGTCTGGAAAAACGCTTCTGGTCAATGCTGGCGCAACGCTTCTTGGACGCCTGCCACGGCCGCCAAGGACTGCGACGGTGCTTTGGCTCCTGCAGCCCCGGCACCCGCTCCTGCTCCTGCTCCTGCGCCTGCTCCTGCTGCCATGCCCGCCCCTGCACCTGATCCTGCACCTGCACCTGCACCTGCACCGGCTGCCGCCACCAAAGTGACTTATGCGGCCGATGCCTTCTTTGACTTCGACAAAGCCGTGCTCAAGACCGAAGGCAAAGCCAAGCTGGATGATTTGGTGAGCAAAATCAAAGCCATCAACCTCGAAGTGATCATCGCAGTGGGCCACACCGACTCAGTGGGTTCAGATGCTTATAACCAAAAGCTTTCGGTACGCCGCTCTGAGGCGGTCAAGGCTTACTTGGTGAGCAAGGGCATCGAGAAAAATCGCGTCTACACCGAAGGTAAAGGCGAGAAGCAACCAGTGGCCGACAACAAGACTGCCGAAGGACGTGCCAAAAACCGCCGCGTTGAAATCGAAGTGGTCGGCACCCGCGCTAACAAATAAATCTCTGGGTTTATCCACCAACCCCGCCTTGGCGGGGTTTTTTTATGCCCCGCCCAAGCCACAACACCAGATCCCAGACAATCGTCCCATGCCCAATATCAACGCCGACCCCGCTGAGCTGGCCAAGTTTTCAGATTTGGCCCACCGTTGGTGGGACCCAGAGAGCGAATTTCGGCCATTGCACCAGATCAACCCTTTGCGCTTGGACTGGATTGCCCAATTGGTGAACCTTGCCGGTGCAAAGGCCTTGGACGTGGGTTGTGGCGGCGGCATTTTGTCGGATGCCATGGCGCGCCGTGGTGCCCAGGTCACAGGCATTGATTTGTCCACCAAGGCGCTCAAGGTCGCACAACTGCATGCCCTGGAGGCCCAGACCGCCGGTGTGACCTATCGAGAAATCAGCGCCGAAGGCATGGCCGCCGAGCAACCCGGCGC
>RFNL01000147.1 GCA_009927195.1 Betaproteobacteria bacterium
ACCATAGGCCTCCAATGCCCAGACCTCCATCTCGCCGAAACGCTGGCCACCAAACTGGGCTTTGCCGCCCAAAGGTTGTTGCGTGACCAAAGAGTAAGGCCCTGTGGAGCGCGCGTGCATCTTGTCGTCGACCAAGTGGTGCAGCTTCAGCACGTGCATGTAGCCCACAGTGGTTTCGCGCTCGAACGCATCACCTGTGCAACCGTCGTACAACTGCGCTTGTGTACGGTTGGCATTGAGGCCTTTGAGGCGAGCCACCTCATCGGGGTAAGCCAAGTGCAGCATGGCGCGTGTTTCTGCTTCGGATGCACCGTCAAACACCGGCGTCGCAAATGGAATGCCGTGTTGCAGATTGCCCGCCATTTCCAAGATCGCCTGATCACTGAGTTTGCTCAGATCTTCTTTGCGCCCGGTGTCGTTGTAGAGATGCTCCAAAAATTGCCGCATTTCGGCCATCTTGCTGTGCGATTGCAACATGTCACCAATGCGCTGCCCAATGCCTTTGGCGGCCCAACCCAAGTGAACTTCAAGCACCTGACCGACATTCATGCGGGAAGGCACACCCAAGGGGTTGAGCACGATGTCACAGGGTGTTCCATCGGCCATATAAGGCATGTCTTCCACCGGCACAATTTTGGATACAACGCCCTTGTTGCCATGACGACCGGCCATCTTGTCACCAGGTTGCAAGCGACGCTTGACAGCCAAATAGACCTTGACCATTTTCAACACGCCGGCGGGCAACTCGTCGCCTTGGGTCAGCTTTTTGCGCTTTTCTTCGAACGACAAATCAAAGCTGTGGCGGGTTTGGGCCAAGGCGTTTTTGATGCTCTCCATTTGAGCGGCCACGTCTTCGTCGGCAGGCCGAATGTCAAACCAATGGAACTTCTCGACGCTGTCCAAATAGGCCTTGTCAATCTTGCTGCCTTTGGCCAACTTGTTGGGCCCTCCATTGGCTGTTTTACCTGCCAACAGTTTGGCAATCCGGTCAAAGGCATCGGCCTCCACAATGCGCAACTGGTCATTGAGGTCCAAACGAAAACGCTTCAACTCATCGTCAATGATTTGCTGGGCACGCTTGTCGCGCACAATGCCTTCACGGGTAAAGACTTGCACATCGATGACCGTGCCTTGTGATCCTTGGTCCACCCGCAGCGAGGTGTCTTTCACGTCAGAGGCTTTCTCACCAAAGATGGCGCGCAGGAGTTTTTCTTCTGGCGTGAGGGTGGTCTCACCCTTGGGGGTGACTTTGCCCACCAACACATCGCCAGGCTGGACCTCGGCACCCACGTAAATGATGCCGGAGTCATCCAATCGGTTGAGCTGTTGCTCTGCCAAATTGGGGATATCGCGGGTGATTTCCTCGGCACCCAACTTGGTGTCACGGGCCATCACCACCAACTCTTCGATGTGAATGGAGGTGAACCTGTCTTCAGCGACGACGCGCTCTGAAATCAGGATGGAGTCTTCAAAGTTGTAGCCATTCCATGGCATGAAGGCCACCAACATGTTTTGACCCAAGGCCAATTCACCCAAGTCGGTGGAGGCACCGTCGGCGATCACATCTCCCATGGCCAGTTCGTCACCGCGCTTGACGATGGGCCGTTGATGGATATTGGTGTTTTGGTTGGAGCGCTGGTACTTGATCAGGTTGTAAATATCGACGCCCACCTCACCCGCCTGGGTTTCGGCGTCGTTGACGCGCACCACGATGCGGGTGGCGTCCACATAATCCACCACGCCACCGCGGGTGGCCGTGACCACCGTGCCAGAGTCAATGGCGGCCACGCGCTCAATGCCCGTGCCCACAAAAGCTTTTTCCGGGCGCAGCACGGGCACGGCTTGGCGTTGCATGTTGGCACCCATCAAGGCGCGGTTGGCATCATCGTGCTCCAAAAAGGGCACCAGGGAAGCGGCAACCGACACGATTTGGGCTGGCGACACGTCCATGTACTGCACGCGCTCTGCACTCACCAAAATGGACTCCCCTTTTTCACGCGCAGACACCAATTCACCCGTCAATCGACCTTCCTTGTCCAATGCGGCATTGGCTTGGGCAATCACGTACTTGCCTTCTTCGATGGCAGACAAGTAGTCGATGTCCATCGTCACCTTGCCTTCGACCACTCGGCGATACGGGGTTTCGATGAAACCGTACTCGTTCAAACGCGCGTACAAAGCCAGAGAGTTGATCAAGCCAATGTTGGGACCTTCAGGGGTTTCAATCGGGCACACGCGTCCGTAATGAGTCACGTGCACATCACGCACCTCGAAGCCCGCGCGTTCGCGCGTCAGGCCGCCTGGGCCCAATGCAGAGACGCGGCGCTTGTGCGTGATCTCTGACAAAGGGTTGGTCTGATCCATGAACTGCGACAACTGTGACGCACCAAAAAACTCTTTGAGAGCGGCAGAGATGGGTTTGGAATTGATCAAGTCGTGGGGCATCAATGGCTCTTGTTCGGCCTGGCCCAAGCGCTCTTTCACCGCCTTTTCAATCCGTGCCAATCCGGTGCGGTACTGGTTCTCGGCCAACTCGCCAACGCAGCGCACACGTCGGTTGCCCAAGTGGTCGATATCGTCGACCTCGCCATTGCCGTTGCGCAAATCCACCAGGATTTTCACCACGGCCATGATGTCTTCATTGTTGAGCACCATGGGGCCTGTGCTTTCGGGTCGGCCCACTTTGGCGTTGAACTTCATGCGGCCAACGCGCGACAAATCATAGGTGTCGGGGTTATAGAACAAGCGCTGAAACAGTGCCTGCACCGCATCTTCGGTGGGCGGCTCACCGGGGCGCATCATGCGGTAGATGGCCACGCGGGCAGCAAATTCATCGGAGGTTTCATCGATGCGCAGGGTTTGCGAGATGTACGCGCCTTGGTCCAATTCATTGGTGTAGATGCACTGCAAATCTTGCACGCCACTGGTGCGCATTTTTTTCAGCAAGGCCTCGGTCAACTCTTCGTTGGCTTTGGCAATGATTTCGCCGGTTTCTGCATCCACAATGTTGCGCGCGACCACACGGCCAATCAAAAAGTCCTCAGGCACGCTGATGTGGGTGGTTCCGGTCTGCTCCAATTCGCGTGTGTGACGTGCGGTAACGCGCTTGTCTTTGGCCACCACAACCACACCAGACTTGTCGGTGATGTCAAACCGCGCTACTTCGCCGCGCAGCCGTTCGGCGACAAATTCCATTTGTGCGCCACTGTCCATCAAACGGAAGTTATCGTTGACGAAGAAATTGGCAAGAATCGACTCGTTGTTCAAACCAATGGCCTTGAGCAAAATCGTCACTGGCATCTTGCGTCGACGATCCACCCGGAAATACAACATGTCCTTGGGGTCAAACTCAAAATCAAGCCATGAACCGCGATAAGGAATGATTCGCGCAGAAAACAGCAACTTGCCCGAGCTGTGGGTTTTGCCTTTGTCGTGCTCGAAAAACACACCCGGTGAACGGTGCAACTGCGAGACGATGACGCGCTCGGTGCCGTTGATGATGAAAGAGCCTTTATCGGTCATCAAGGGCACCTCGCCCATGTAAACCTCTTGCTCTTTCACCTCTTTGACCACTTTGGATTGCGGTGTGGACGAATCACGGTCGTAAATGATCAGCTGCACCCGGGCGCGCACAGCAGAGCCAAAAGTCAATCCACGGGTTTGGCATTCGCGCACATCAAATGCAGGTTTGGCCAAGTTGTATTCCAAAAACTTCATCTCCACAAACCCGTTGTGAGAGACGATGGGGAAGGCGGCCTCGAAAGCGGCCTGCAGGCCTTCAGGGGTTCGCTTTTTGGGGTTGGTCTCGGCCTGCAAAAACGCGGTGTACGCGTCTTTTTGCATTTGCAACAGGTAAGGGACTTCTAGCACGCTGTCACGGGTGCCAAAGCTCTTGCGCACGCGTTTGCGTTCTGTGTAGGTGTATGACATGAGATCTCCGGGCTTGATCTTTCAGAGACTGTGTTCGGCATGGAAAACCCACACCTCAAACTTGGCGGCTGGCCACTACCAGCGTTGGCAGACGGCCGCGCATTGCACGCGGCCCGAACCAAGGCATCTTCCGCAGTCGGGTCAGAAGACACTTGAAAGCGCAATCCCTTGCCACGCTTTCAAGTGTGCTCTGAGAGCACACTTGGGGGCCGTATCACGCAGCCCCCCAGACACCAATTATTTGATTTCTGCTTTGGCGCCGGCATCTTCCAGTTTTTTCTTGGCGGCTTCGGCATCTGCCTTGGGAACGGCTTCCTTGACGTTCTTGGGAGCGCCGTCCACCAAATCCTTGGCCTCTTTCAAGCCCAAACCGGTGAGTTCGCGAACCGCCTTGATGACCGACACTTTGTTGGCGCCTGCTTCAAGCAACACCACATTGAAGTCGGTTTGCTCTTCTGCGACTGCAGCAGCAGCACCACCTCCACCAGCTGCTGGCGCT
>RFNL01000384.1 GCA_009927195.1 Betaproteobacteria bacterium
CCTGAAGCTGATGCGCGACTTCTACCGCAACTACAACATCATCAACTTCCCCATGGGCAACACCGGCACCCAAATGGGTGGCTGGTTCCGCAAAGAAATCAAGTCCCTCAATGATTTCAAAGGCACCAAATTCCGTGTGGGCGGTTTTGCCGGCAAGGTGGTCGAGCGCATCGGTGGTGTGCCCCAAAACATTCCCGGCGGCGAAATTTACCAAGCCCTGGAAAAAGGAACCATTGATGCCGCCGAGTGGGTGGGACCGTATGACGACCTGAAATTGGGCTTTTACAAAGTGGCCAAAAACTACGCTTACCCGGGTTGGTGGGAGGGCGGTCCCCAGTTGGACTTGCACGTCAATGCCAAGGCTTATGACAGCTTGTCGCCCGAGTACAAGGCCATCATTGCCAATGCTGCCGCCTATGCCCACACTGACATGCAAGCGCGTTACGACGCGCGCAATGCCGCCGCGCTCAAGCAGTTGGTTGCGGGTGGTGCCAAGCTCTTCCCCTTCTCCAAAGACCTGATGGATGCGGCTTTCAAAGAGTCGATGGCGCTGTACAGTGAAGTTTCGGCCAAAAACCCGAACTGGAAAAAGGTCTACGAAGACTACGCAGCCTTCCGCAAAGAATCCAACAACTGGTTCCGCGTGGCCGATGCCCGCTTCGATAATTACATGCAGTCGCGCTTGGCCGATCTGTGATCCCAACCACTGCGCCCTGTGGCGCGCGGTGACTTTGTGTGCAGTACCTCCCCCCTGCAGCCCGCCCCGGTGGACTGCCTGGGGGTTTTCTTTGGACAGCGAATCCCCATGAAACCTTTGCTCTCTTTGGCCGAATTCATCGATGCCATCAACAACCGTTTTGGCTCTTTGGCCAATTGGGCGGTGCTGTTGTCTTGTTTCATCAGTTGCGCCAATGCCGTGTTTCGCTTTGGCTTTAGCCTGAGTTCCAACGCCTGGCTGGAGATTCAGTGGTACTTGTTTGCGGGTGCGGTCATGTTGGGCGCGTCCATGGTGTTGCGCGTCAACGAGCATGTGCGGGTCGATGTGATTTACGGTCAATTGTCGGCGCGCACCAAGGTGATGGTGGATTTGTTTGGCTTGATTTTCTTTTTGCTGCCCGTCATGACCTTGATGGTGTATTTGTCCCTGCCTTTGTTTTTGCAAATGTTCAACAGTGGCGAGATGTCTTCCAACGCCGGCGGCCTGATCCGCTGGCCCGCCATGATGATGCTGCCTTTGGGTTTTTCCATGGTTTTTTTGCAAGGCCTGTCTGAAATCATCAAACGCGTGGGTTGGCTCACTGGCCAATATGAAATGAGCTTGGTTTACGAGAGGCCTTTGCAATGACCGTCGAACAATTTGCGCCCCTGATGTTTCTGGGGCTGATATTGGTGATGCTGATCGGTTTTCCGGTTGCATTCTCTTTGGCTGCGCTGGGCTTGTTTTGTGGCCTGTATGCCATCGACATGGGCTGGTTCCCGGCCAACTTCCTGGGTAATTTGCCGCTCAACGTGTTTGGCATTTTGTCCAACGAACTGCTGCTGGCCATTCCCTTCTTCACCTTGATGGGTTCGCTGCTGGAGAAGTGCGGCTTGGCCGAGGACATGCTCGACTCCATGGGCCAGTTGTTTGGCCCGGTGCGCGGTGGGCTGGGTTACTCGGTCATCATCGTGGGTTTCATTTTGGGTGCCATCACCGGCACAGTGGCCGGGCAGGTGATTGCCATGGCCATGATCTCGTTGCCGGTGATGATTCGCTACGGCTATGACATGAAATACGCCACCGGTGTACTGGCCGCATCGGGCACCATCACCCAGTTGGTACCTCCGTCGCTGGTGTTGGTGGTGATGGCTGACCAACTTGGTCAATCGGTGGGCGATATGTACAAGGGCGCATGGGGCCCGTCCATTTTGCAAATCCTGTTTTTTGCCATTTACACTTTCATTTTGGGTCGCATCTATCCGCACCATGTGCCGGGCGTGCCTCTCGAAGCCCGCACTTTGCAAGGCTGGGCGCTGTGGAGGAAGTGTTTGCGGGGCATCATCCCTTCGGCCATTTTGATCTTCACCGTGCTGGGCAGCATGGGTGGTTTGCCGGGCATCGATGTGGCCATTGCCACCCCCACCGAGGCCGGTGCCATGGGG
>RFNL01000341.1 GCA_009927195.1 Betaproteobacteria bacterium
ACGGCCCATGACCGAGGAGTTGACCCATGTGCGCATCACCCAATCGCTGTTTCCCAGCACATTTGTCATTCCGCTGTCGGCCAGCATGACCATCACCCAAATGCATGTACCCGTGGACGACACCCATACCTATTGGTATTCTTTTTTCACCAGCTTTGACCAAGCCTTGGATGGGGCTGCCATGCGCGCCCAGCGCGCGCCCTACATCAGCCTGCCCGACTACATTCCGGTGTCAGGCCGACACAACCACTGGGGCTTCGACCCCGAAGAGCAACGCACCCAAACCTATTTGGGCATGGGCGAAGACGACATCAATGTGCACGACCAATGGGCGGTGGAGAGCATGGGTGCAATCCAAGACCGCACCCGCGAACATTTGGGTACCAGCGATAAATTGATCATGGCCAACCGCCGCCAGCTGATTCAGGCCATTGACCAAGTGCAAGCCGGTGGCCCTGCCCCCGGCGTGTCACAGGCCGATGTGGCCCAACTGCGCACCGGCCCAGACACGGTGGATGGCATTGCACCGGCGGGCACCTGGGCCACATGGTGGCGCGAACAGGCCCAGGCCAAGCACGCGGCTTGCCCGTGGATGGCCTGCGCGCAGCCGGCCAAAAACCCGGCTTGAAGCGGGCCGCATGAATCCGCCCGATTTTTCGCACCATTGCGGGGTGCATACCCCGCAGCGCGAACAGGCTTTGCAAAAGGCCTTGCAGCGCATCCGCGAACACCATTTGGCGCAGGTGCGCTTTGTGTGGTGTGACATCCACGGCACCACCCGCAGCAAAACTTTGATGCCCGACGCTGTAGAGGCGGGGCTGCGCAACGGGGTGAGCATGGTCAGCACCTTGATGCTCAAAGACACCTCCGACCGCACCGCTTTCAAAGTGTTTGAGCCCGGTGGCACCGACGGCTTGCAAGGCTTTGGCCAAGGCAACAACCTCATTTTGCTGCCCTCAGCGATAGAACTGCACCGCCTGCCCTGGGCCCCTGAGGTGGGCTGGATCCAATGCCAAGCCTGGTTCCAAGATGGCACACCGGTGGTCTGGGACAGCCGCCGGGTGTTGCAAGCCGCTGTGGCCCAACTGCAAAGCAGGGGCTGGGGTTTGCAATGCGGCCTGGAGATTGAATTTCACATCTATCGCATGCGCGGCCCTGCCCCCCACATCGGCCCACACACCGACCCCCATCAAGCCGCATGGCCGGGCCCGCCGCCCGAGGTCGATTTGATCCACCCGGGCAGCGCCTTGCTGAGCGAAGCCCACAGCGACAGCGCCCACGCAGCCTTGAGTATCGTGCAACAAACCGCCCAAAGCATGGAGCTGCCCCTGATGTCGCTGGAAATTGAACTCGGCCCAAGCCAGGTGGAGGCCGTGTTTGCCCCGACCGATGCGTTGCTGGCGGCCGACAACATGGTGCGCTTTCGCAATGGTGTGCGCCAAGCACTGGCCCGCGAGGGCTATTGGGCCAGTTTCATTTGTCGCCCACCGTTTGAGCACATCATGTCCAGCGGTTGGCATCTGCACCAATCGCTGGTGGCGCTGGATGGCGGCACCAATTTGTTTGTGCGCGAAGCCCCCGCCAGCGGCAGTTCGGCGCTGGAGGCGCAACACACCTTGTCCGCTTTGGGGGCGCATTACCTGGCGGGTTTGCTCGCCCATGCCCCTGGGTCCTTGGTGTTTTGCACCCCCACGGCCAACGGCTACGGCCGCTTCAGACCATTGGCACTCGCGCCCCAAGCCGTGGTCTGGGGGCGCGACAACCGCGGTGCCATGCTGCGCGTGATCGGTCAAGCGCAAGACCCGGGCACCCGCATCGAAAACCGCATCGGCGAGCCTGCCGCCAACCCGTACCTGTACATGGCCTGCCAAATCCATGCGGGCCTGGACGGCATCGAGCGGCAATTGCCAGCACCCTTGGCCACCGAATCGCCGTATGGCCAAGGTCACCGCTTATTGCCCACCGATCTGGGTCAGGCCTTGGTCGCCTTGCAAGACGATCCGCACATGGTGCGGGCCTTTGGCCCTGGCTTTGTGTCGTTGCTCAGCGGCATCAAACAACTGGAGTGGCAACGCTACCAGCAGGCGGAAGACAAACAGGTCTTTCACCAAAACGAATACTTCAGCCGAATTTGACCCAACGGACCTGGCCCCGCTGTTGGGTTAATGGTGGCAGCGGTTACAGTAAAGGGTCACACAACACATCCCTCAAGGAGCCCTTGATGAACAACCAACTGCTGGTATCAACTGCCTTTGCCCTGGCCATGTCGGCCACCGCCATGGCCCAAACCAAATGGGACCTGCCCGCCGCCTACCCGGCCGGCAACTTTCACACCGAAAACCTGGTGCAGTTTGCCAACGACGTGGACAAGGCCACCGGCGGCAAGCTGAAAATCACCGTGCATGCCAATGCCTCGTTGTTCAAGGCCAATGAGATCAAGCGCGCCGTGCAAGGCGGCCAAGCCCAAATTGGCGAGGTGTTGCTGGTCAATTTTGAAAATGAAAACCCCATTTACGGGGCCGATGGCATTCCGTTTTTGGCCACCAGTTATGCCGAGTCCAAAAGACTGTCCGATGCGCAAAGACCTTTCACCGATAAATTGCTGGCGGCCCAGGGCATGAAATTGCTCTACGCCGTGGCCTGGCCACCGCAGGGCATTTATGTGAAAAAAGAAATCGCCTCGGTGGCCGATATGCGTGGCCTCAAGTGGCGCGCCTACAGCCCGGCCACCGGCAAGATTGCCGAGTTGATTGGCGCGCAACCCGTGACCATCCAAGCTGCCGAACTGTCACAAGCCCTGGCCACTGGGGTGGTGGAGAGCTACATGAGCTCGGGCTCCACCGGCTACGACACCAAAACCTACGAGAGCATCAAATACTTTTACGACACCCAGGCCTGGTTGCCCAAGAACGCGGTGATCGTCAACCGCAAGGCCTTTGATGCCTTGGACCCTGCCACCCAAGCCGCGCTGACCAAAGCCGCTGCCGATGCCGAGGCCCGTGGTTGGAAAGTCAGCGAAGAAAAGAACGACTGGTACAAAAAAGCCCTGGCCGAAAAAGGCATGAAGATCATGACCCCTTCGCCCAAATTGATGGCCGACCTGAAACAGGTCGGCGCCATCATGCTGACCGACTGGCAAAAACGCGCTGGCCCCGATGGCGAAGCCATGGTGGCGGCTTTTATGAAGTCAGCCCCCAAAACTGCCACGGCGAAAAAATAAATGTGGCGCCATGGGCTTGACCGCCTGTACCTGGCGGCTGGCGCATTGGGCGCCTTTTTCATTTTGGTGATTGCCGTCTTGATGGTGGGCCAAAGCCTGCTGCGCGAGATGGGCGTGCGCACCGGTGCGGTCAATGACGTGGTGGCCTGGTGCTGTGCGGCAGCCGCCTTTTTGACCATGGCCCATGCCTTCAAGCATGGCGACTTTGTGCGCGTGACCTTGTTGCTCGAGCATGTGCCGCCCGCCCAGCGCCGGCGCATGGAAATCTCGGCTTTGAGCGTGGGCTTGGTGGCCACGGGCTACCTGGCCTGGTCAGCGTGTTTGTTCACCCATGAGAGCTGGGTGTTCAACGACATCGCCCAAGGCATGCTGCCCATGCCCTTGTGGATCCCGCAATTGAGCTTTGCTTTGGGCTCAGTGCTGTTGTGGGTGGCCTTGCTCGACGAATGGCTGTTGGTGTGGCGCGGTGCCGAGCCCACCTATGTGCGCGAGGTACAAGAGCGCCACGCGCGCGGTGACTTTTCCGCCGAGGTCTGAGCGTGGACATCTTGCTGGTTGGCGGCTTGTTGCTGTTCATCATGTTGTTGCTGCTCAGCGGTGGCGTGTGGATCGCCATGACTTTGGCCATATGCGGCTGGGTGGGCCAAGCCTTTTTCACCAGCACCCAACCCGGCAAAAACCTGTTTTCTGCTTTTTGGGAAAGCAACGCCAGTTGGGAGTTGGCCGCCCTGCCCTTGTTCATTTGGATGGGTGAAATTTTGTTTCGCACCAAGTTGAGCGAAGAAATGTTTGAAGGCCTGCGACCTTGGCTCAACCGGGTGCCCGGGCGCTTGATGCACACCACCATTTTGGGTTGCGGCATCTTTGGCTCGGTGTCGGGCTCATCGGCGGCCACCTGCGCGACCATCAGCAAAGTGGCCTTGCCCGAGTTGATGCGCCGCGGCTACGACGAAAAGCTGGCCCTGGGTTCGCTCGCCACCGCTGGCACGCTGGGCATATTGATCCCCCCCTCCATCACCATGGTGGTGTATGCGGTGGCGGCCGATGCCTCCATCATCCGCATCTTTTTGGCCGGGTTTGCGCCGGGCCTGTTGCTGATGGCCTTGTTCAGCGGCTACATTGCCTGGTGGAGTTGGCGCCACCCCGACAAAGTGCCTGCGGCCGACCCGCCCACCACGTTCATGGAAAAAATCCGCTTGTCGGGCAATCTGATCCCTTGCAGCGCTTTGATCGTGTTCATCTGCTGGGTGCTGATCGCCGGTTACGCCACCGCCACCGAATGCGCCGCTTACGGTGTGGTGGGCTCCTTGGCCTTGGCCGCTTGGAGCCGCAGCCTGAACTGGGCCAATTTCAAAGACGGCTTGATGGGCACCGCCCGATCGAGCTGCATGATCATGTTCATCTTGGCAGGGGCCGCCTTTTTGACCAAAACCATGGCTTTCACCGGCATTCCGCGCGAACTCGCCGAGTGGGTCAATGCCATGCAGCTCTCTCCCTTGGCCTTGATCGCGGTGCTCACCATCGTTTATTTGATTTTGGGCACGGCCTTGGACGGCATCAGCATGATTGTGCTGACCAGTGCGGTGGTGCTGCCCATGATCCAAAAAGCTGGTTTTGACCTGATCTGGTTTGGCATCTTCATC
>RFNL01000141.1 GCA_009927195.1 Betaproteobacteria bacterium
GGTTTTGCGCCGGGTTGCGACTGGGGTAAGCGCCTGCGCTGAGCAAATCGATCATGGCGGCCTCACGCAGCACCCCGCGCTCGACCAGTTTGAAATTTTGAATCTGCACGCCCTCTTGTTCGATAGAGGTGGAAAACGGTGGCATAGAGCCCGGAGATGTGCCACCAATATCGGCATGGTGACCACGCGAACCCACATAAAACACAGGTGCATCGTGATCGGGCAAATACACCGGAGTGATCACCGTCACATCGGGCAAATGGGTGCCACCGTGGTAGGGGTCGTTGAGCACAAACACATCACCCGGCTGCATGCGACCTTGGTTGTCGTGGATCACGGTTTTGATGCTCTCGCCCATCGAACCCAAATGCACCGGCATGTGGGCGCATTGGCGATCAAGTGGCCTTGGTCATCAAACAGGGCGCAAGAAAAATCCAAACGCTCTTTGATGTTCACCGAGTAGGCAGTGTTTTGCAATTGCAAACCCATTTGCTCGGCGATGTTCATGAACAGGTTGTTGAACACCTCCAGCAGCACCGGGTCCACCCGTGTGCCCGCCGCAAAACTCAGCGCACGTGGCGTGACGCGGGTGAGCACCACATGGTCCAAGGCGGTCAGTTGGGCGCGCCATCCCGGCTCGACCACCGTGGTGGCATTGGGCTCGGCAATGATGGCCGGCCCATCGATCTGGTCGCCCGCGCGCATATCGGCGCGCACCACCAAGGCCGCCGGGTGCCAAGCCCCTTGGCTGAACATGCGCACGTGTTCGCGCGCGGGCACCTCGCGCAACGGGTGCAGGGCTTGCTGTTGCTCGTCGGGTGCATCCCCAGCAATCACCGCCTCGACCGACACCGCCTCCACCACCAGGGCCTTGCCGCCCATCAAAAACGCAAAGCGCTGGCGGTAGGCCTGCTCAAACCCGGCCTGGATGTCTGCCAAAGTACCAAAGGGCACGATCAAGGCCGCGTCGCTGCCCTCGTAGCGCACATGCACGCGTTGGCGCAAGTCCATCTGGCCTTGACCCAAGGGCTGGGCGCGCAGTTCTTGTTCAGCGCGCCGGGTCAAGGCCTGCAACTCGGGCACCCATGCATCCATGGTCTCGGCGCTCAGGCGCATCTCCACCGCTTGCTCGCGGATCAGGCTTTGATCGGCCAAGCCCATGCCATAGGCCGACAGCACACCCGCCAGCGGGTGCACCAAGACGCGCGACACACCCAAAGCGTCGGCCACCAAACAAGCATGCTGGCCGCCGGCCCCACCAAAGCACTGCAGGGTGTATTCGGTCACGTCATAGCCCCGGGCCACCGATATTTTTTTGATCGCATTGGCCATTTGTTGCACCGCGATGTGCACAAAGCCCTCTGCCACCGACTCAGCGCTCAGGCCGGGCGTGGCCACTGGCGTTTGCTTGATCTGCGCCAGCAGCGCATCAAAGCGCGCCCGCACCGCTGTCGTGTCCAAAGCCTGGTCGCCTCCCGGGCCAAACACTTGTGGGAAATACGACGGCTGGATTTTGCCCAGCAGCACATTGGCATCGGTCAAGGCCAAGGGGCCGCCGCGGCGGTAACTGGCCGGCCCGGGGTTGGCCCCCGCGCTTTGCGGCCCCACCCGAAACCGCGCACCGTCAAATTGCAACAGCGAGCCGCCACCCGCGGCCACGGTGTGGATGCTCATCATGGGTGCGCGCATGCGCACCCCCGCCACCTGGGTTTCAAATTCGCGTTCAAACTCACCCGCAAAATGGCTCACATCGGTGGAAGTGCCGCCCATGTCAAAGCCAATCACCCGGGTGGGGCCATCCAAGCCCAGTCCTCGGCCGAAGGCCAACTGTGCGGTGCGGGCCATGCCCACAATGCCGCCCGCAGGGCCCGACAAAATCGCGTCCTTGCCCTGGAAGGCCATGGCATCGGTCAGTCCTCCCGAGGACTGCATGAAATACAAGGGCACTCCGGGCATTTCGCTGGCCACCTGTGCCACATAACGGCGCAGGATGGGCGACAAATAAGCATCCACCACGGTGGTGTCGCCTCGACTGACCAACTTCATCAAGGGGCTGGTCTGGTGCGAAGCGCTGACTTGGGTAAACCCCACTTCGCGCGCCAACCGGGCCGCTAGCGCCTCATGCGCGGAGTAACGGTAGCCGTGCATGAACACAATCGCCACACTGCGCAATCCCCGCCCATGGGCGGCTTGCAATTGGGTGCGCAAGTGGGCGCCGTCCAAGGCCCGCAGCACCTCACCGTGCGCACCCATGCGCTCATGCGCCTCGATCACCTCGGTGTAGAGCAACTCGGGCAACACAATGTGCCGGTCAAACAAGCGGGGACGGTTTTGGTAGGCAATGCGCAAGGCATCGCGAAATCCCTGGGTGGTGACCAATAAGGTCGGCTCACCTTTGCGCTCGAGCAGCGCATTGGTGGCCACCGTGGTGCCCATCTTCACGCAAGCCACCCACGAGGGGGTGACGGCCTGATCGGGCTTCAAACCCAGCAAATGCCGAATGCCCGCCACCGCCGCATCGCGGTAAAGCCCTGGGTTGTCGCTGAGCAATTTATGGGTGGTCAGCGATCCGTCGGGCCGCTTGCCCACGATGTCGGTGAAGGTGCCGCCACGATCGATCCAAAACGACCACTTCACGCTAAGTCCCTCAGAGCGCTTAAAACTTCGGTGTGCATGGAAGGCATGTTATCGCAGGGCTTTGCCGCAAAACGCTTGGGGCCCGTTGATGGCCCTTGCTTTCACTGTTATCGTTGGCCCTTTTCAGCCCTTCTCCACACA
>RFNL01000164.1 GCA_009927195.1 Betaproteobacteria bacterium
AGTTGTCCTGCGACTTGTTCGCAGCATGCCAACGCGATGGCACGCGACTGCTGTACGCCTCTTCCGCGGCCATCTATGGCGGTTCGGCCACCTTTGTCGAAGCCCCTGAGCATGAACACCCGCTCAATGTCTACGGCTATTCCAAACTGCTGTTTGATCAACGCATGCGACGCGAATGTGGCCTTGATTTCGCCAAAACAGCCCACCAAGTTTGTGGCTTTCGCTACTTCAATGTTTATGGGCCGCGCGAACAGCACAAGGGCCGCATGGCCAGCGTGGCCTTTCACCAACATGGTCAATATCTAACCGATGGGCGGGTGCGTTTGTTTGGTGAATACGGCGGCTATGGCCCTGGTGAGCAAATGCGGGACTTTGTATTTGTCGGCGATGTGGTCGCGGTCAATCTGTGGTTTTTCGATCATCCCCAAGCCAGCGGCATTTTCAACCTGGGCAGCGGCCGGGCGCAAAGCTTCAACGAGGTGGCTTTGGCCGTGGTGCAAAGCCAAAGCGGTCAAGCCTTGGACTTGGCCCAGGCCCAGGCCCAAGGTTTGATCGAATACATCCCATTCCCCGATGCCTTGCGGGGCAAATACCAATGTTTCACCCAAGCCGATTTGCGCGCCTTGCGCGGCATCGGTTGCGCGCATGTGTTTGTCGATGTGCATACCGGCGTGACCCAATACATGCAGGCCCTGTCTGCCGCCCAACCACTGGTTTAAAAACATGGGCACGCTGGTACTTGTCCTGACCGTTGTCAAACGCGTTCGCCTGGCGAGTTGGCGCGAAATGGCGCTGGCCCTGCTGTGTGCGCTGGCCATGGGGGCAAGCCATGCCTTGGAGATCAACCAAGCCAGCGAAGCCGAACTCGACAGCTTGCGCGGCATGGGGCCAGCCCTGAGCCGGGCCATCTTGGCCCAACGCCAGGCCAAGGCTTTCTCCGATTGGGCCGATTTGATGCACCGGGTCAAAGGCATTGGAGCGGCCAATGCACAGCGTTTCGCCGCACAAGGCTTGACCGTCAACGGTCAGGTCTGGCCGGCTCAACCCCCCTCGGGCAAGCCATAGCCCCCGCCGCCTGGGGTGCTGATTTCAAACACATCACCCACGCCCATGTGCACCTGACCGATGTGCCCGAGTTCATGCACCGTGCCATCGGCACGGATCACGCGGTTGATACCCACCGCCCCCGGCGTGCCACCGTGCAAGCCAAAGGCCGGGTGCACCCGCCCATTGGAGAGAATGCCTGCCGTCATGGGTTGTAAAAACTCCACCCGGCGCACGGCGCCATCGCCGCCCTGCCAACGCCCCTTGCCGCCGGAGCCGGTGCGCAGCGCAAAAGACTGCAAGCGCACCGGGAAGCGAAATTCCAGCACCTCTGGATCGGTCAAGCGCGAATTGGTCATGTGGGTTTGAACCACGCTGGTGCCCGCAAAACCGCCCAACGCCTCACCCTGGTCACCGAACACACCTCCGGCCCCACTGCCACCGGCAATGGTCTCGTAATACTGGTGACTGGCATTGCCAAAAGTGAAGTTATTCATCGTCGGTTGGCTGCCCGCCATCACGCCCAACGCACCCATCAAGGCATTGGTGATGCAACTCGATGTCTCCACATTGCCCGCCACCACCGATGCCGGATAACGCGGATTAAGCATGCAACCGTCGGGGATGATGACCTCTATGGGCTTGAGGCAACCGGCGTTGAGCGGGATATCGTCATGCACCAGGCTGCGAAACGCATACAGCACCGCGGCCATGCACACCGCCTTGGGCGCATTGAAGTTATTGCTTTGTTGGGCCGAGGTGCCAGTGAAATCCACCACCGCGCTGCGCTGGCTTGCATCGATGCGCACGGCCACCTGGATGCGCGCGCCATTGTCGAGTTCGAGCACAAAGGCTTGGGGCGAAGGGCTGACCGGAGACGCTGCCAAACGCAGCCCCAAAACCGCAATTGCGCGGCGCACCGATTCCTCGGCATTGTCTTGCACATGGCCCATGTAGGCCTGCACCACCGCCAGGCCGTAGTGGGCCACCATGC
>RFNL01000378.1 GCA_009927195.1 Betaproteobacteria bacterium
CGCGGTGGGCGCCTTCATATTGGCCGCCATGCATGGTCGCTTGAACTGGCCGCTGATCAAAGACGCGATGGGCGGCACCATGCGCATCACCGCCATGGTGGTGTTCATCTTGATTGGCTCGCGCGTTTTCTCGCTGGTTTTCCAGGGCGTGGACGGCGGCAAATGGATCGAGCACATGCTCAGTGACTTGCCCGGTGGGCAGGTGGGCTTCCTGATCGTGGTCAATGTCTTTATTTTTTTCCTGGCGTTTTTTCTCGACTTCTTTGAAATCGCCTTCATTATCTTGCCCATGCTCGGCCCGGTGGCGGCCAAGATGGGCATTGATCAAATCTGGTTTGGTGTGCTCTTGTGCGTGAACATGCAAACCAGCTTCATGCACCCGCCGTTTGGCTTTGCGCTGTTTTACCTGCGCGGCATTGCCGACACACTCTTCAAGTCGGGCGACATCGCCAAGAAAGTGGAGTCGCGCGACATTTACCTGGGTGCCATTCCCTGGGTGATTTTGCAGTTGCTCTTGGTGGTGGTGGTGATATTTGTCCCCGAGACGGTGACGGCCTTTTTGGACAAGGCCGAGAAGGTGGATTTGGACAAGGTTCAAATCGAAATGCCGGTGGACGAATTGGCCAACACCAATGACGACAACCGCATCACCGACATCTTGGAGCAGAAAAAGTCCGACGAACCCAAGAACTGAGTGCGTCCTTGACCCCCTGAGCGCTTGCCCGACACCCCTGCGCCAGCCGGCTCAGACCCCTTTGGCTTGCCCCCGGTGGAAGGGGCGGCGTTCACGCCCACCATCAAAGCCTTATCGGTGTTGTTGGTGCTGGGCATCGGGTTTTATGTGGTGCGCCTATGGCCTGAGCAAGCCCTTGCCACGTTGGGCGGGCAGTCTTTGGGCTTTATGGCCGCCACCTTGGTGGTGGTGCTGGCTTGCTTGGCTTATATTTGTGGCAGCCGGGTGCGCATTGACGCCACCCACATCGAACAAACCTGGTTGTGGCGCAAACGCGTGGCCATTGCCGAGATATCGCAGCTGAAATTCATTTACGTTCCCTATCTGTCGTGGTTGATCGCCCCGCGTTTGGTGGTGCGCCAGGGTGTGACCGGTTGGTATGTGTTCCATGCGGCTGACCGACAGGTGTTGCAGCGCTTCTATCAGTTGGCCTTGCGTGGGGCCAAGCCCTTGGACCCCTGAGCATGTGGCCATGTCCAGCATCGCCCAAGCCGTAGAACTGGCTTTTCATCTGATTTGGCAAGCCGATCCGCTCTTGTGGTCGGTGGTGCTGCGCTCGCTCGCGGTGAGCTTGTCGGCCTGCGTGCTGGCAAGTGCCGTGGGTTTGCCCCTGGGTGCATGGTTGGGTGTGGTGCGTTTTCGCGGCCATGCCTTGGTGGTCACTTGCCTCAACACCGCTTTGGCCCTGCCCTCGGTGGTGGTGGGCTTGGTGCTGTACTTGCTGCTGTCGCGATCTGGTCCGCTGGGTTTTTTGGGTTGGTTGTTCAGCTTTCAGGCCATGGTGCTGGCGCAAACGGTGTTGGTGCTGCCCTTGGCCATGGCCTTGACGCGCCAAGTGGTGCATGACGCCGAGCACGATCACGGCGAGCAATTGCAGTCCATCGGCGCTTCAACGGTCTTGCGCAGCCTGCTCTTGGGTTGGGACGAGCGCTGGGCTTTGCTCACCGTGGTGATTGCCACCTTCAGCCGCGCCATTGCCGAGGTGGGCGCAGTGATGGTGGTGGGCGGCAACATCGACGGCTTCACCCGGGTGATGACCACGGCCATCGCTTTGGAGACCAGCAAGGGTGACCTGCCCTGGCCCTGGCCTTGGGGCTGGTGCTGCTGACCGTGGTGTTGATCTTGCACGCCTGGATGGCCTGGCTGCGCCGCGGCACTGGCCTGAGCCGCCATGGGGCTTGGCATGAGTCCCTTGCTGTCCTTGCAAATGGTCAGCTGTCGCTTGGGCAAGCATTGGGCATTGCGCGATGTGGATTTGCAGATGGCGCATGGTGAGCGCATTGCATTGGTGGGCGCCAATGGCAGTGGCAAAAGCACCTTGCTTCGCTTGTGCCATGGTTTGTTGGCACCGCAATCGGGCGTGCGTTGGGCGGACCCAGACGCCACACAGGCCATGGTGTTTCAGCGTCCGCACATGCTGCGCATGCCGGTGCGCGCCCATGTGGCCTTGGGTCCTTGGCTGGCTGGGCAGCCCTGGCGCGCAGCGTGTGAGCGGGCCGATTGGGCGTTGCGTCTTGTGGGCGTGCATGGCGCAGCGTTGCAATGGGCCAGCACTTTATCGGGGGGGCAACAACAACGCGTAGCGCTGGCACGGGCCTGGGCCATGCATCCACGCTTGGTGTTGCTCGATGAACCCACGTCCAGTTTGGACCCCAGCGCCAAGCGCGATGTCGAGCAGTTGTGGGCACAGTGGTTGAATGGCTCAAACCAGACCATATCTTCACCTATCGTGTGGCCTGCACCGAACCCGCCTAGTGTGGGCGTTGATGCGCCGGTCAGCTGCCTGTTCAGCAGCCACAACCTGGGACAGGTCAAACGGCTGGCCAGCCGGGTGATTTACCTTGAACGCGGCCGCATTTTGGCGGACTTGCCGGTGCATGAATTTTTTAACCACGATTTGTCTCAATCGCATCCACAAGCGGATTTGTTTTTGAAAGGTGAACTGAAATGAGCCTTCCACACCATGCCAACGGCCTGCGCCGAGGCGGCTTTGCAGTCACATGGGGGTTGTGTTTGGCCTTGTGTCACGCTTTGGCTTGGGGGCAAACCACCTTGGTGATGGCCTCGACCACATCCACCGAGCAATCGGGATTGTTTGGCCATTTGTTGCCCGCCTTCAAAGCCGCGACCGGCTTGGACGTGAAGGTGGTGGCATTGGGCACGGGTCAAGCGCTGGACATGGGGCGGCGTGGTGACGCCGATGTGCTTTTTGTGCACGACCCGGTGGCCGAAGAAAAGCTGGTGGCCGATGGTTTTGGCCTGCAACGCTGGCCTGTCATGTACAACGACTTTGTGCTGATTGGGCCCGGCCATGATCCGGCCCAGGTGCGCGGCAAAGACATTGCCCTGGCCTTGCAAAAAATCGCCCAAGCCCAGGCGGCTTTTGTCTCGCGCGGCGATAAAAGTGGCACCCATGCGGCCGAGTTGCGCTACTGGGCTTTGGCGGGCGCTACTGGCACCGGTGCGGGCTATAAAGCCTGCGGCTGTGGCATGGGCCCGGCCTTGAACATGGCGTCCTCCATGGGCGCTTATGTGCTGGCCGACCGGGGCACATGGTTGAGCTTTAAAAACCGCGCCGATTTGACGGTGTTGGTGCAAGGCGATGAGCGTTTGTTCAACCCCTATGGGGTGATCGCGGTCAACCCGGCCAAGCACCCGCATGTCAAGTTCAAAGAGGCGCAGCGCTTCATCGATTGGGTCACCTCTGCGGCAGGTCAGGCCCACATTGCGGCCTACAAAATCGGTGGAGAGCAGTTGTTTTTCCCCAGCGCGAAACGCTGAGGGGTGGGCGACTCAAGCGCGGGCTACCCAGGTCTGGAAACTCCAAATGCCCGCCAGCGTCAGCGCCAGCGAACCCAACAAATGCAAGGCGGCCGTGCCCAGCGCCAAGGCATAGCGCGATTGCATCAGCAGGGTCACCACCTCGGCCGAAAAGCTCGAAAAGGTGGTGAGCGCGCCCAAAAAACCCGTCACCAGCGCCAAGCGCCAAGCCGGGTTGATTTCGGGCCAGTGCTCAAACATGGCCACACACACGCCGATCAAATAGCCACCCACCAGGTTGGCGGCCAAGGTGCCCCAGGGGATGGTGTCACCCGAGTTGAGCCACAAGCCCAACTGCCAACGCGCCAAAGCACCCACGCAGGCACCCAGGCAAACGGCCGACAGCGCCATGCTCATTTGTTTTCGCCCATCACCAGGTCGGGTAAGAAAGTCACGATGCTGGGGAACAGGGTGACCAACACAATGCACACCACCAAACACAAAAAGAAGGGGATGGCAGCGCGGGCAATGGTGTTGCTGTCTTTGCCGGTCATGTTTTGCAGCACAAACAGGTTAAAGCCCACCGGGGGCGTGACCTCGGCAATTTCGACCAACAGCAC
>RFNL01000081.1 GCA_009927195.1 Betaproteobacteria bacterium
CTGAAAGCAGCCATTTTTTTCACCTTGTTTGCCTTCGCGCTGAACAATCAGCACGATGTGACGGTGCATTTCTTTTTTGGCCAACAGTGGCAAGCCCCCCAAGTCCTGGTGTTGCTGGCGGTGTTTGTTTTGGGCTTGGCCTTGGGCGTGTTGCTGATGGTGCCCAAATGGTGGCGCGAGCACCGCAAGCTGCGCCAAGCGCACGCCAGCCCTGGCAAACCTTCCCAATCTGAGCGCCAGCCACCCACCGAGACACCCGCCCATGGAGTTTGACCAGGGATGGATATTGCTGGGACTGCCCATGGCATTTGCCCTGGGGTGGTTGGCCTCGCGCTTTGACCTGCGCCAACTCAAACTCGATAACCAACGCACCCCAAAAGCGTATTTCAAAGGCCTGAACCATTTGCTCAATGAGCAACAAGACCAGGCCATCGATGCCTTCATCGAAGCCGTTCAAAACGACCCCGACACCTCGGAGTTGCACTTTGCCCTGGGCAATCTGTTTCGCCGCCGTGGCGAGTACGAGCGTGCGGTGCGGGTGCACCAACACCTGCTGGCGCGTGCGGACCTGAGCCGAAGCGACCGGGACCGGGCACAACATGCTTTGGCCCTCGATTACCTCAAAGCCGGCTTGCTCGACCGGGCTGAAGCCGCCTTGCGCCCCTTGGAAGGAACGGCTTTTGCTTCCATGTCTCACCTGGCCTTGCTGGGGATTTATGAACGCACCCGCGACTGGCCTCAGGCTGCCTTGATGGCGGACAAATTGGCCCAAGCCGGCGAAGGCAGCTTCAAAGCACGCCAAGCCCATTACCTGTGCGAGCAATCCGAGGCTTACCACAGCGCCGAGGAATGGCCAACTGCACAGGCCTTGTTGCAACAGGCCCTGTCGTTGGTGCCTCACAACGTGCGTGCCAGTCTGGCCCTGGCCCAGGGCCTGCACCGCCAGGGCCAGGCCAACCCCGCCCTGGACTTGCTGCTGGACTTGGCCCAGGCCCAGCCCCAAGCCATGCCTTTGATCGCCACCCAACTGGCCCAATGGGCACCGGCTTTGGGCCAAGTCGCGCGGGTGCGCGATGTGCTGCAAAAAGCCTACGACCACACACCTTCGCTGGATGTGTTGAAGGCACTGGCCGAATTGATGGCCATTGATGCAACGGCATCGGTCCCGGCTTTGTACCTGCGCCACTTGGAACGCGAGCCCTCTTTGGTGGTGGCCAGCCAGTGGATGCAAGGCCAGTTCAACACACCCGCAGGATTGCAAAAAGCCCTTGACCGCGCGGTCAAGCCTTTGCTGCGGTACCGCTGTGCCGCTTGTGGATTTGAAGCCAGCCAACATTTTTGGCAATGCCCAGGCTGTCAAGCCTGGGACAGTTACCCCCCAAAGCGGGTGGAGGAATTGTGAAACACCTGACCCCTGCACAAATGCACGCCACTCACATCTTGGTGGTGGGCGATGTCATGCTTGACCGCTATTGGTACGGTGCGGTGGACCGCATCAGCCCCGAAGCCCCTGTCCCGGTGTTGCGCGTGACCCGAGAACAAGAGCGTTTGGGCGGCGCCGCCAACGTGGCCTGCAACGTGGCCGCCTTGGGTGCCCGGGTGAGTTTGCTCAGCGTGCTGGGCGCTGATGCGGCCAGCCGCCAATTTGAAGCTTTGGTGGCGCAAAGTGGCATTCAACCCGAACTTGAGCGCGACCCCCAACTGCACACCACGGTCAAATTGCGCCTGATAGGTCGCCAGCAGCAACTGCTGCGGGCGGACTTTGAAAGCAGCCCCACCCCTGGCGTGTTGCAACGACTCAGCGAGCGCTTTGGGCGCGTCATGCCCGCCCATAACGTGGTGCTGTTTTCCGACTACGGCAAGGGCAGCCTGGGCCATGTGGCCGCCCTGATTGCACAGGCCCGTGCGGCGGGCAAAGCCATCTTGGTGGACCCCAAGGGCAGCGACTACAGCACCTACGCAGGCGCCAGCGTGATCACGCCCAACCGCCACGAAATGCAACAGGTGGTGGGGGCTTGGCATTCCGAGCAAGAACTGTCAGAGAAAGCACAAAACCTGCGCCAACAACTGGGGCTGCAAGCGGTACTGGTCACCCGCAGCGAAGAGGGCATGAGTTTGTTCGATGCCGATGG
>RFNL01000080.1 GCA_009927195.1 Betaproteobacteria bacterium
CCGCCGCTATCCACAAAGCACCCGTCTGTTTGGCAAGATCACCAACATTGCCGACTACGGCGCATTTGTCGAACTCGAACCCGGCATCGAAGGTTTGGTGCACGTGTCCGAAATGGACTGGACCAACAAGAACGTGGCCCCATCCAAGATCGTGGCCTTGGGCGACGAGGTCGAAGTCATGGTGCTGGAAATCGACGAAGACAAACGCCGCATTTCCCTGGGCATGAAGCAATGCCGTGCCAACCCTTGGCAAGAATTCGCCCAAGACACCAAGCGCGGTGACCGCGTCAAAGGCCCGATCAAGTCCATCACCGACTTCGGTGTGTTCGTTGGCCTGGCCGCTGGCATCGACGGTTTGGTGCACTTGTCTGACTTGTCTTGGAATGAAACCGGCGAAGCCGCTGTGCGCAACTTCAAAAAGGGCCAAGAAGTCGAAGCCCTGGTGTTGGCCGTGGATGTCGAGCGCGAGCGCATCTCCTTGGGCATCAAGCAACTGGATGCCGACCCCTTCACCACCTTTGCCGCCATCAACGACAAAGGCCAAGTGGTGACCGGCAAGGTCAAGACCGTGGACGCCAAGGGCGCGGAGATCGATCTGGGCGAAGACATCATTGGCTATTTGCGGGTGAGCGAAATTTCGCGCGATCGCATTGAAGACGCCCGCAACGTGCTCAAAGAGGGCGACGAAGTCACCGCCGTGGTGATCAATGTGGATCGCAAGACCCGCAACATTCAGTTGTCCATCAAGGCCAAAGATGCGGCCGATCAAGCCGACGCCATGCAAAACCTCAACCAGCAGTCGTCGCGCGAGAACGCGGGCACGACCAGCCTGGGTGCATTGTTGCGCGCCAAGCTCGACAACAACTGATGGGTCAATGGGGCTGCAAGCCCATGGCTGGCCTTTGGGGCCCGCCATGGGACTGGCAAATCCGCCCTCATTGGCATTCGATCAAATTTAGCTTTTTCTGATCCATGACACGTTCCGATTTGGTTGAAGCCCTGGCCGAGCGGTTTGGTCAACTGACCCATCGCGACGCCGAAT
>RFNL01000392.1 GCA_009927195.1 Betaproteobacteria bacterium
CCAAAATAAATTCGTAACTGTTTTGCTCGACGTAGCCGATGTGCGGTGTGCAAATGCAGTTTTCCAATCGCAACAAGGCATGCCCTTGCAAAACAGGCTCGCTTTCAAACACATCAATGGCAGCCAGTCCTGGTCGACCGCGACTGAGCGCTGCGACCAGCACGTCTGGGTCTATCAACTCAGCCCTGGAGGTGTTGACCAGCATGGCGGTGGATTTCATGCGCGCCAGATCCGGGGCTTTGACAATGTGGCGCGTTTCGTCATTGAGGCGCAAATGAAGGCTCAAAACGTCGCAGCTTTCAAAAAAGGCTTCCCGAGATGGGGCGCTTTCATGGCCTGACTGCTGCGCTGCTTGTCTTGAGCTTTCGCTGCCCCACACCATCACCCGCATGCCAAAGGCTTTGGCATAGCCGGCCACCAATTGGCCGATTTTTCCGTAGCCCCAGATGCCCATGGTTTTTCCGTGCAAGACCATGCCCAAGCCGAAATTGACAGGCATGGTGTTGTTTTTCAGACCAGATTGTTGCCAAGCACCGTGTTTGAGGTTGCTGATGTACTGGGGCAGTCGGCGCATTCCGGCCATGATCAGGGCCCATGTCAGCTCGGCAGGCGCAATGGGGGAACCTACCCCTTGTGCCACAGCAATGCCATTTGCTGTGCAGGCGGCCACATCAATGTGGGGGCCTACCTTTCCGGTTTGTGAGATGAGTTTGAGTTTGGGGAGTTTTTCGATCAACGCGCGGTTGAGGTGGGTGCGCTCGCGAATCAGCACCAAAATTTCAGCATCTTTGAGGCGCACCGCCAGTTGCCCTGTGCCTTTGACGGTGTTGGTGTAAACCTTGGCAGCGTAAGGCTCCAATAGTTGCGCACATGCCAGTTTACGCACCGCGTCTTGGTAGTCATCAAGGATCACAATGTTCATAACAACATTGTGCCTTTGAATTTTGAAGGATGGCAGACCCTGGGCCAGGCTCGGGCAGTGAGAAGGTATGGATGCATCAAGCGGCCAACTGGGTTTCGGTGCGCTTGTTTTGGCGCAGGGAGTCCAGCTTGATCAACCGGTCAAGCTCGGCGCATACCTCGTCCATGCGGCCTGAGATGACCATCCGACCTGCCTGGTCAGGACCGGTTTGCGAATCCCTGACCCGTGCCATTCGCAAAGGTTTTGGCGGCTTGGCAGCAGCCACGATCAGCTTGGGCGCTGATCGAAATGGCTTTGCCGTTTGACGCGAAACAGGGGAAGGGGATGGGGTCGTCAATTGATAGAAGGGCGACATCATTTGAATCACACCCCAAATGGCCAGGTTCATGGATACTCCTTAAAACAACATGGTGTTGCGAATCAAGCCAACGGCCAAGCCCTCAATTTCAAAAGGTTCGCCGGGTTGGACCACGATGGTTTGAAAATCAGGGTTTTCGGGCAGCAATTCAATGCTGTTGGGGGTGCGCCGAAACCGCTTCACAGTGACCTCTTCCCCCAATCGGGCCACCACAATTTGTCCGTTTTTGGCTTCTTTGCTGATTTGTACTGCCAGTAAGTCGCCGTCCATGATGCCGGCATCACGCATGGACATGCCTCTCACTTTGAGCAAATAGTCTGGGGCGTGTTGAAACAAACTGTTTTCCACGTAAAAGGTTTGATCGACATGTTCTTGGGCCAAGATGGGTGAACCAGCGGCCACACGGCCAATCAAAGGCAGGGCCAATTGGGCCAAACCATCCAGGGGTAAATGGAATTGCTTGCTGCGGATTTGGTTGATCGAGCGCAAGGCCGCTTCTTTCAAGCGAATGCCTCTGGAGGTGCCGCTGACCAATTCGATGGCACCCTTGCGAGCCAAGGCTTTGAGGTGTTCTTCTGCCGCATTGGCGGACTTGAAACCCAGCGCATTCGCGATTTCGGCCCGGGTGGGGGGCGAACCTTTGCGCTCAATGGTGCTTTGGATCAATGACAAAATTTGCTGTTGTCTATCGGTGAGCTTGGGGGCTTCGTTCATGATGGGACTCCTGCACAATGAAGGGAACCAAATGGGCTGCCTGAATATTCAGACTGTTTGAATATCCAGTAACTGTATTTTTAACCAGTTTTTAAATTTTTGCAAGCGGTATGACTGAAAATAAATCCAGAGTCGTTGTTTTGGGCACAGGCGGCACGATCGCGGGTTGGGCGCCTGACCCGAAGCAAGCACACCAATACCGCGCAGGCGAAGTCGCTGTGGGTGACTTGGTGAAGGCGTTGGCTCCCCAAGGACTGCACATTGAAACCGAGGATGTGGCCCGCATCGACAGTAAAAACATGAACTGGACTGTTTGGCAGCAGTTGGTGGCCCGATTGACGTATTGGTTGGCCCATGACGATGTGCAAGGTGTGGTGGTTACCCATGGAACCGATACGCTGGAAGAAACGGCCATATTGCTCCACAGTTTGTTGAAGGGAGACAAAACGGTTGTCATCACTGGCGCCATGCGTGCGGCCAATGCACCGGATTGCGATGGGCCTGTCAATTTGCAAGATGCCATCAGATTGGCCGCTACCCCCGGGCGGGCGGGTGTGGTGGCGGTTTTTGCCGGGCATGTGCATGCCCCAGCCAGCTTGACCAAACTGGACTGTCAATCTTTGCGGGCCTTTGCCTCGTCCGACCCCGTTCCCATTGAGCCAGCCATTGAGAATTTGACGGCCTTGCGTGAGCGTTTTTCAGGCCAACCTGATCACCCCGTGGACATGGATGTGTCGGCCTTTTTGCAAGTGACGGCTTGGCCAAGGGTGGAACTGGTGCACAACCATGCGGCTCAGGATGGTTGGCTGGTGCGAACGCTCATCGCCAGCCCAGATGCGCCCGAAGCCTGGGTGGTTGCGGGCACCGGCAATGGCACGCTGAGCCAAGGCTTGGAAGACGCCTTGATCCAGGCCCAAGAAAAGGGGGCCTGGGTCTGGCGAACCAGCCGATGCCCATGGGGCTCGGTTCAAGCCCAAAGAGGGGATCGCTTGTCACAGGTCTGTGCGCTCAATCCGTGTAAAGCCAGGGTGGTGGTGACCTTGGCTTTGTTGGCACTGGCCCTCAAACAGCAAGGGCTTGCAAGGCCCTTGCCTTGATCTCCTCCACCTGACCCACGCCACTGATGGCGTGATAGCGTGGGGCCTGGACGGGGTCTGACTTGGCCCAGTGGGCGTAATAGTCCACCAAAGGGCGGGTTTGTGCGGCGTAAACCTCCAAGCGTTTGCGAACGGTTTCTTCCTTGTCGTCGTCGCGTTGGATCAATGGCTCCCCAGTGACATCATCGAGGCCGCTGACCTTGGGTGGGTTGAAATGAATGTGGTAGGTGCGACCGCTTGCCACATGGGCGCGTCGACCACTCATGCGCTCGATGATCGCTTCAAAGGGGACATCGATTTCCAGCACATGGTCAAGTTTGACACCCGCCGCTTTCATGGCATCTGCCTGCGGAATGGTGCGGGGGAAACCATCAAACAAAAAGCCATTGGCGCAATCTGGTTGGGCGATGCGTTCTTTGACCAGCCCAATGATGATCTCGTCGCTGACCAAACCCCCGGCATCCATTACTTTTTTGGCCGCTAAACCCATTTCTGTTCCGGCTTTGACCGCAGCACGCAACATGTCACCCGTTGAGATTTGTGGGATTTGGAATTTTTCGCAAATAAAGCTTGCTTGGGTGCCTTTGCCGGCACCAGGCGCACCTAGAAGGATGAGTCTCATGTCTTTCCTCTGATTCTTATAAATTCTGTCGATGGCAAGCAGGTCAGTGCCCGCCACATCACATGGGGCAACAATAACATGCAGGCGATGCGAAAAGCTTACAAAGGCGGGGCAAATTGGCGCCTCACCCGTTCCAAGTCTTCGGGGGTGTCCACCCCCATGCCAGGGGCCTGAGGCGTGATGAGCACAGCAATTTTGTGGCCATGCCAGAGGGCGCGGAGTTGTTCCAGTGACTCCATGTCTTCCAAAGGGGCGCGTTCAAGTGCGGGAAAAGCACGCAAAAAGGATGCACGGTAGCCATAAATGCCCACGTGTCGCATGACTTGAACCGGCGGTGGCGTTTGGGTGTGGGCGCCGTCGCGCCAATGTGGAATGGTGGCCCGGCTGAAGTACATGGCGTTGTGGAATCGATCGAGCACCACCTTCACGACATGGGTATTGGTCAACTCTTCAGCTTCAGAGATGGCATGGGCCACGGTACTCATGCTGCATTCGGGGCGGTCAAACAGCAACTGGGCCACTTGGTCGATCACCTGGGGCTCTATCAACGGTTCATCCCCTTGCACATTGACCACCAAGGCCTCGTCGCTCAACCCCAGTAAGTCGCAAGCCTCGGCCAAACGGTCACTGCCAGAGACATGGTCAGAGCGGGTCAATAAGGCTTGGATGTGGTGTTCCGCACAGGCTTGGAGAATGCGCACATCGTCAGTGGCCACCACAACTTTTTGGGCTTGGCTCAATTGGGCCCTTTGCGCCACCCGCACCACCATGGGCACGCCGGCGATGTCTGCCAAAGGTTTATGGGCCAAACGGGTCGACGCCATCCGGGCCGGTATCAACACGGAAAAGGCCATCATTACCCCTCAACGCTCGCACTCTTCGTCGGTCAAAGTCCTGGCTTGGGTTTCGAGCATGATGGGAACGCCATCGCGAACCGGGTAGGCCAAACGAGCGCTGCGAGAGATCAACTCCTGGTTTTCACGCAGGTATTCCAAAGGCCCTTTGGTCACAGGGCAAACCAAGAGTTCAAGCAGTTTGATGTCCATGCGGGAATGATATCCGCTGGGTCAGGACCCGATCCAAGTCTTGCATCCAGGCGTCCAGGCCAAGCACCTCCAGTGGAACGGCCCATATTTGAGGATGGCGTGGCCATAACTTGACGGCATCTTTCTCGGTGCAAAACCAATCGCCAGGTGCCTCTTGGGGCTCAAAGCTTTTGAGGGGATCGTGGTCAGGCCATGCTTGTGCCAGGGCTACATTCAGCCCTTGCCGGCGCAAAGCATCAAAAAACGGTTCAGGTTTGGCAATACCTGCCAGGGCATTGACGGGTTGGTCACCCCAGGCGGCCAAAGCCTGTCGGCGGCCGTTGGCTTGTATGGCGTAGTTGGCCAATCGCCGCTGAACTGGAACAGCCTCAATCCCGGACAATGCCTGAGAACTCAGGTTCCATCGTTGAATATGGGGGTTGAGAGGTCGTGGCCAGGGCTCGCGCAATGGGCCAGCAGGTAGCAGCCAGCCGTTGCCCAACCCGCGTTCGTCAAAAACGCACACTTCGATGTCGCGGTGTAGGCCAAGGTGCTGCATACCGTCGTCACTGATCAAGACCTGGGTGTGGGGGTGCGCAGCCAGCAGGGCTTGGCAGCAAGCGGCTCGGTCTTGGCCCACAAAAACGGGCACCTGGCAGCGCAGCCATACCAGCAAGGGCTCATCGCCAACCTCTTCAAATTGACTGGTTGGATGGACGGCGATGACCCCATTCAGGCTTCTTCCGTGCCCCCTGGAGACCACTCCCACATGAAGGCCTTGGGCTTTCCAATGTGCCGCCAAGGCCATCACGATGGGGGTTTTACCGGCACCACCCGCAAGGACGTTGCCCACCACCACGGTCGGTACGTTATTGGGCTTTGGTGGGTGAAGAACCGCTTGGCGTTGACGCCAGCGAACAACCAGCCACGTGATGGCACTGAGCGGCCAAAGAGTGCAACTGAACCAATTGCGCGTTTGCCACTGGCGCACCAGCCAGGTTTGCCAGCCCAGGCGCATTCAGCGGGCGACCCCAGCCGTTGGGGCGCGCGTGACAAAGGTGATGGCAGGGATCCCAGCGGCTTTGCCTGCTTCCATCACAGCGATCACCGATTGGTGGGGGGCCTGGGCATCGGCGCTGATAACCAGCATGGGTTTGTCCATGCCAGCGCCCGCTTGCATGAGGGCAGCGGTCAAGGCCTTGATACCGCGTTGGGGCAAGTCTTGCTTATTAACGGCATACTGGCCTTCATGGGTGATGGAGACCAGGATTTCTTGTGCATTTTCAGATTGAATTTTGGTGTCGGCCGTGGGCAAATTCAGATTGATCTCGGTGTACTTGTTGTAAGTGCTGGAGAGCATCAAAAAAATCAAAATGACCAGCAGCACATCGATGAATGCGATCAGATTGATTTCAGGCTCCGTGGGCCGTTGGGAGCGAAATTTCATGGCTTATGCATCAGCGCAAAGACGTGCGCAACTGGTACAGATGGCGCACCCAGCGTTGCGCAGCCACTTCCAATGCGACCACGTAGGCGTCAACTTTCGCGCGAAAAAAACGCCAAAAAAACAAGGTGGGTATGGCCACCATCAGGCCAAAAGCAGTGTTGTAGAGGGCCATGGAGATCCCTTGGGCCAGTTGAGCAGGGTTGCCACTGCCAGGGGTTTGGGCCGCAAAAATGTCAATCATGCCCACCACTGTTCCCAGCAAGCCAAGCAATGGCGCGGCAGAGGCGATGGTGGCCAAAGTCACCAGGTATTTTTCAAGTTCGTGAGCCGCTTGCTTGCCTGCCAACTCGATGGACTCACTCAATTCCTCCTGGCTCGAATGCGGTTGTAAGCGCAATTGTTGCAAACCGCTGGCCAGCACTTGACCGAGCAAGCTGTGGAGGGCCAAATTTTTAATGGATTCTTCGGTGGGCAATTGATGCCGTGACGCTTTAATGGCAGCGTCGAGCAAGTCAGCCGGCACGATTCGTTGGTCATGCAGGCTGTAAAAACGCTCTAACACCAAGGCCAAAGCCAAAATTGAACAAATGATGAGCGGCCATATGGGCCAGCCAGCAGCTTGTATGATGGAAATCAAACCTCAATCCCCAAGAAATGACAATTTTGAATTATGAACCAGGCTGTCTTGTTCAAGGGTTGATGACGCCCGTTGGCTTGCCAACCCTAGGTCGACTTGGGTGAGCCCATGGGGATGTGCACATGAATGAAAACCAGCGCATTTGGTCAGTGGGGGCTCTGGTGCGCGCTTTCACAGACACTTTGTCGGCCCGTTTCAACCCGGTTGAGGTAAAGGGCGAAATCAGCAACTTTACCCGCGCCAGCAGCGGCCATTGTTATTTCTCCCTCAAGGATGAGGGCGCCCAATTGCGTTGCGCCATGTTCAAGCGGTCTGCCAGCCTGCTGGATTTTGATGTCCGCGACGGCGTCATGGTGCAAGCCTGTGCCAAAGTTTCGGTCTATGAAGGGCGAGGCGATCTGCAACTCGTCATCGACAGCCTGATGCCAGCAGGCGAGGGTGTTTGGTACGAAAAATTCCTTCAACTCAAGCGCGAACTCGCCGCGCTGGGCTGGTTCGATCAAGACCGTAAACGCCCCATACCTCAAATGCCTCGCCGAATTGGAGTGGTGACGTCCTTGGGTGCGGCCGCATTGCACGATGTGATGCAGGCCCTGGGCCGGCGCGTACCCCACATTCCCGTGGTCGTTGCGCCGGCACAGGTCCAGGGGCCAGCGGCTCCAGCGAGCTTGATCCAGGCTTTGAATGCGATTCAGCAATTGCCTCAGGTGGATGTCATATTGATGGTCAGGGGCGGGGGATCGCTGGAGGATTTATGGGCTTTCAATGACAAGAATTTGGCCCGGGCGGTGACCCAGTCCCGAGTTCCCATCATCTCGGGGGTCGGCCATGAAACAGACGTCACCATTGTGGACTTGTGTGCGGATTTGCGCGCCACCACCCCCACAGCTGCCGCCGAATTGTGTGCCCAGCCGATGTTGGAACTGCGCCTTGCATTGCATCAGTTGGCCGAGTCGCTGTCCGATCGATTCAAGACGGTATTGGACGGGCATGGTCAAAACTTGGATTGGATCCAGTCGCGTTTGGGTCGGCCAAGCCATGTTGTGGCCTCCCATCGCTTGCAAATGCAGAAACTGGAACAAAGTTTGACCCAAGCGATGCACAAGCATGTGCAACAGCAACACCAGAGCTTGGTGCATTGGCAAGCTGTGGTGGTGCGGCAGTTGCAGTCAGATTGGTCGTCCAAATGCCAAGGTTTACAACAGTTGGAATGGCGTTTGCATAACCTTGACCCGCGCTTGGTTTTGAAGCGGGGTTATGCTTGGCTGACAGACCAACAAAATAAACCAGTCACCTCGGTTCAGCGTTTGCTTCCAATGCAGGCCCTGACGGCACATTTGGCCGATGGAACTGTGGGCATGGTGGTGCAGTCCACCCAGAGCCGCTGAAGTTTTTTTACAATTCTTTTTTTTCATCAACGCAATAAGGAAATCCATGGAACACACCTTGCCCGCACTGCCATATGGTCTGGACGACTTGGCACCCCACTATTCACGCGAGACCCTTGAATTCCATCACGGAAAGCACCACAACGCGTATGTCGTCAATTTGAACAACCTGCAAAAGGGAACCGAGTTTGAAGGCATGGACTTGGAGTCCATCATCAAGAAATCCAGCGGCGGCGTTTATAACAATTCCGCCCAAATTTGGAATCACACCTTTTTTTGGAACTGCATGAAGCCCAATGGTGGTGGTGAACCCACGGGCGCTTTGGCCACGGCCATCCAAGCCAAATGGGGCAGTTATGCGGCATTTCGCGAGGCATTCGTGAAATCAGCTGTGGGCAATTTTGGCTCTGGCTGGACTTGGTTGGTAAAAAAGTCCGATGGCAGCTTGGACATTGTCAACATGGGTGCCGCAGGTACTCCTTTAACCACCGGAGACAAAGCTGTTTTAACCGTGGATGTCTGGGAGCACGCTTACTACATCGATTACCGCAACCTGCGCCCTAAATTTGTGGAAACGTTCTTGGACAAATTGGTCAACTGGGATTTTGCGCAAGCCAATTTCGCCTGATCGGCCAAACCGCTGGTGGCAAGCCGCTCATCTCAAAAGGGTGGCTTTTTATTTGTTTTTGAATACACTGCCCTGCAATTTAAACCCCGCTTTGATGCCACGCTTGGCAAACCACCCTTGATTCATTTCCAGCACCCACCTGACCGGCTGGGTCGAGCAATGGGCATCGGTGGTCATGGGTTTCATATCGGCCAGGTTCACGATCGTGCCGTCGTCCGCAATGAAAGCAGCCGTGAGAGGTAGTAAAGTGTTTTTCATCCAAAAACACTGTTGCGAGGCTTGCTCAAATGCAAACAGCATGCCTTCGGTTTGGGGCATTTCAGATCGGTGCATCAAACCCGTGGCACGCTGATCGGATGTGGCCGCCACTTGGACTTGAATTTGATGCATGCCAGCTTGCAATTGGACCCTGGGCAAGCTCAATTGCGGCTCACCTTGGGCCAACACCCATCCACAAAACCAATAAAGCAACCAGGACCCTTTGTGTTGACGCATACATCCTCTTTTTGAACCAGGTCATGATAAGTCACAGTTGCTAGAATTGTTGTTGAATCACAGGTTCGAAATTCAACTTTTTCGCATTCATAACGGAGATATCCCACATGTACCAGCACATCAAAGTGCCTTCCCAGGGTGAAAAAATCGTTGTCAACAAAGACATGTCCCTGAACGTGCCAGACCAACCCATCATCCCCTACATCGAGGGAGATGGCACAGGTTTTGATATCACACCCGTCATGCTCAAAGTGGTTGATGCTGCGGTTCAAAAGGCATACGGCGGCAAGCGAAAAATCCATTGGATGGAGGTTTATGCCGGCGAGAAATCCACCAAGGTTTATGGCCCTGATGTGTGGTTGCCTGAAGAAACCCTGTCGGTTTTGAAAGAGTATGTGGTCTCGATCAAAGGACCTTTGACCACACCTGTCGGCGGTGGCATCAGGTCCTTGAACGTTGCATTGCGTCAAGAACTGGATTTGTACGTGTGTCTGCGTCCCGTTCAATACTTCAAAGGCGTACCCTCACCGTTGAAAGAGCCAGAAAAGACCCATATGGTCATCTTCCGTGAAAACTCTGAGGACATCTACGCTGGAATCGAATACGAGTCTGAGAGCGAAAAAGCCAAGAAGTTGATCAACTTCTTGATCAATGAAATGGGCGTGACAAAAATTCGCTTTCCAAATACTTCCGGCATTGGCATCAAGCCTGTTTCCCGCGAAGGTACCGAGCGCTTGGTGCGCAAGGCCATTCAATACGCAATTGACAACGACAAGCCCAGCGTGACCATTGTTCACAAGGGCAACATCATGAAGTTCACCGAAGGTGGTTTCCGCGATTGGTCTTATGGCTTGGCCCAAAAAGAGTTTGGCGCTCAGTTGATCGATGGCGGCCCCTGGTGCAAGTTTAAAAACCCCAAAAGTGGCAAAGACATTGTGGTCAAAGACGTGATCGCAGATGCATTTTTGCAGCAAATTTTGTTGCGTCCCGCTGATTACAGCGTGATAGCCACCCTCAACCTCAACGGCGACTATGTTTCAGATGCACTGGCAGCACAGGTGGGTGGTATTGGCATTGCGCCGGGCGCCAATTTGTCGGATTCAGTGGCTTGTTTTGAAGCCACCCACGGCACCGCTCCCAAGTACGCTGGCAAAGATTATGTGAACCCGGGTTCTGAAATTTTGTCGGCCGAAATGATGTTGCGGCACATGGGCTGGGTGGAGGCCGCCGACTTGATCATCAGTTCCATGGAGAAATCCATTTTGAGCAAGAAGGTCACCTACGATTTTGCACGTTTGATGGACGGCGCAACGCAAGTCAGCTGCTCTGGCTTTGGCCAAGTCATGATTGACCACATGTGATAGCGGTGTGATGGGCGAGCGCATTCAAAATTGAGGTGCGCGGTCCTGACTGCCCATCAAGTTGGCTCTGAATTGAGGGGTGCGCAAGCGCCCCTCTTTGCTTTTGGGCCCATCATTCGCACAAACCTGTCTTTGGGTGGCCTTGACGTGACGATCAATTCGTGGGCTTGTTGACCCTTTGGGCCTTGCACCACTTCAAAAGAAACTTCTGCACCGGATTCCAAGGTTTTAAAACCATCCATTTGGATCGCACTGAAGTGGATGAAGATATCTGGCCCACCCCCCATCGGTTGTATGAACCCGAATCCCTTGCTGTTGCTGAACCATTTGACCGTTCCCATTTTCATTTTTTACTCACCTCGCTTTTAAAATTAATAATAATAGGTTAAATATTATCATTTAATTACATATCTCACCACACAGATTTGGACTTTGCTGTGTTCAAAAGTATTTCCCCGCACCACCTATAAAATGCACCAATGACCAACCAATCCCCCCAAATGCCACCGCAACCTTTGCGAACAGACGATGGAGACTCAGTGGTCTTGGAGCGCAGGGTGGAGAAAACCAAGCCTCCTCAGATGTACCAAGTGGTGATGCTCAATGATGACTTCACCCCCATGGAGTTTGTGATCTTGGTTTTGCAGCAGTTTTTCAGCAAAGACCGAGAAACCGCCACCCAAATCATGTTGAAAATTCATTTGGACGGTAAAGGCGTATGCGGTGTTTTCACCAAGGATGTTGCGGCATCAAAAGTTGATCAAGTCATGGACGCCGCCCACCAAGCTGGGCATCCCTTGCAATGTTTGAGCGAACCCATTGATTAATTCAGGTCCGATTCCATATACAGTTATCCCATTAAAAGGTACGAAGGAAACCACATGATTGCCCAGGAACTCGAAGTCAGCTTGCACATGGCCTTCGTCGAAGCCCGTCAACAGCGGCATGAATTCATCACCGTTGAGCACCTCTTGTTGGCTTTGCTGGACAACCCCAGCGCCGCAGAGGTTTTGCGAGCCTGCTCGGCCAACAGCGATGAATTGCGCAAGTCCTTGGCCAATTTCATCAAGGACAACACGCCGCAAGTGGCGGGAACAGAGGATGTGGACACCCAACCCACATTGGGATTTCAGCGCGTGATTCAGCGTGCCATCATGCATGTGCAGTCCACGGGCAATGGCAAAAAAGAGGTCACAGGCGCCAACGTTTTGGTGGCTATTTTTGGGGAAAAAGACTCTCATGCAGTCTATTACTTGCATCAACAAGGCGTGACCCGTTTGGACGTGGTCAACTTCATTGCCCATGGCATCAAAAAGAGCGATCCCCCAGATACGCCCAAACACAATGAACCCTCTGCCCAAGAAGCTGAGGAACCCGCTGAAAAAAATGAAAAAGCCACTCCCCTGGAGCAATTCACACAAAACCTGAACCAAATGGCCAAGGAAGGAAAGATTGATCCTTTGATTGGCCGCGAGTATGAGGTTGAGCGGGTGGTTCAAATATTGTGCCGCCGCCGTAAAAACAATCCTTTGTTGGTGGGCGAGGCGGGCGTGGGTAAAACTGCGATTGCCGAAGGCTTGGCTTGGCGCATCACCCAAAAAGAGGTGCCGGACATTTTGGCGGAATCTCAGGTTTATTCGTTGGACATGGGCGCTTTGTTGGCCGGCACCAAATACCGCGGTGATTTTGAGCAACGCCTCAAGGGCGTTTTGAAATCCCTGAAAGACAAACCCCATGCAATTTTGTTCATCGATGAGATCCATACCTTGATCGGTGCGGGTGCAGCCTCTGGTGGCACCTTGGATGCGTCCAATTTGCTCAAGCCTGCTCTGAGTTCGGGGCAGCTCAAATGCATTGGTGCCACCACTTTCACCGAGTACCGGGGTATTTTTGAAAAAGATGCGGCTTTATCCCGACGCTTTCAAAAGGTCGATGTCAACGAACCCTCTGTTGAGCAAACCGTTGACATTTTGAAAGGCTTGAAGTCCAGGTTTGAAGAGCACCACAACGTCAAGTACGCTGTGGCTGCGCTGCAAGCCGCGGCCGAACTCAGTGCCAAATACATCAATGACCGCCATTTGCCAGACAAAGCCATCGATGTGATCGACGAGGCGGGTGCTGCACAGCGCATACTGCCGGCCTCCAAGCGCAAGAAGACCATCAGCAAAACCGAAATTGAAGACATCGTTGCGAAAATTGCGCGCATACCGCCAGCCAATGTGTCCAATGATGACAGAGGCAAACTCCATTCACTGGAGCGTGATCTCAAGAGCGTGGTTTTCGGTCAGGACAAAGCCCTCGAGGTGCTGGCTTCGGCTGTGAAAATGGCACGATCGGGTCTGGGCAAAGCCGACAAACCCATTGGGTCCTTTTTGTTCAGCGGGCCCACGGGTGTGGGTAAAACCGAAGCCGCTAAACAATTGGCCTTCATCATGGGCATCGAGTTGATTCGCTTTGACATGTCCGAGTACATGGAGCGCCATGCAGTCAGCCGTTTGATCGGTGCGCCCCCTGGCTATGTGGGTTTTGACCAAGGCGGTTTGTTGACCGAGGCCGTCACCAAAAAACCTCACTCGGTTTTGTTGCTCGATGAAATTGAAAAGGCCCATCCCGACGTGTTCAATGTGTTGCTCCAAGTCATGGACCATGGAACTTTAACCGACAACAATGGGCGCAAAGCCGACTTTCGCAATGTCATCATCGTCATGACCACCAATGCTGGTGCGGAGACCATGAACAAATCCACCATCGGATTTACCAATGCGCGAGAGGCTGGCGACGAGATGGCCGATATCAAGCGTTTGTTCACGCCGGAATTCCGCAACCGGCTCGATGCCATCGTCGGGTTCAAAGCCTTGGACGAGCAAATTATTTTGCGCGTGGTGGACAAATTTCTGTTGCAACTGGAAACTCAGTTGGCCGAAAAGCGTGTCGATGTCAATTTCACCGACAAACTGCGCACCCATTTGGCCAAAAAGGGGTTCGACCCTCTGATGGGTGCCCGCCCCATGCAACGCCTGATCCAAGACACCATTCGCCGTGCTTTGGCCGATGAACTGTTGTTTGGTCGCTTGACCGATGGTGGCCGACTGACTGTCGATTTGGATGACAAGGAAGAGGTTTTACTTGATATTCAAGCTTTGCACAAAAAGGAATCCAAATCCTCCAAAGCCGAGCCGACCGAGCCTGAAGAGGCGACGACAGACTGAGCCTCTTGGTGTTTTACCCATGTTGCAGGGCGGTCGTGTCCAACGGCCGCCCTTTTCAATTCGCTGGTGTCAGCCAAATTTTGTCCGGTCGGTAAAATTCAGTTTCTCTCTGAGCAAGGATCTTACGTGGCAGGACACAGTAAATGGGCCAATATTCAGCATCGAAAAGGCCGGCAGGACGAAAAACGGGGCAAAGTGTGGACCCGGGTCATACGTGAAATCATGGTGGCCGCCAGGGGCGGTGGTGCCGACCTCACGGCCAATCCCAGGCTGCGCTTGGCAGTGGATAAAGCCAAAGCAGCCAATATGCCAGCTGACACCATCAAGCGCAATATTGACAAAGCCACCGGCAATCTCGAGGGAGTTCACTACGAAGAAATTCGTTACGAAGGTTACGGTGTGGGCGGCGTGGCCTTGATGGTGGACACCATGACCGATAACAAGGTTCGCACGGTGGCCGAGGTCAGGCATGCTTTGAGTAAACACGGTGGCAATTTGGGCAGTGACGGATCCGTTTCATACCAGTTCAAGCATTGCGGCCAATTTGTTTTTGCGCCTGGGGTCAACGAAGATCGACTGATGGAACTGGCTTTGGACGCAGGCGCTGACGATGTCATCAACTCGGATGACGGTGCGGTGGAGGTTTTGTGTTCACCTTCGCTGTTTGAATCCCTTCAATCTGCTTTTGATGCCGCTCAGTTGGTTCCCGTTTTGGCCGAGGTCACCTATCGGCCAGAAACCACTGTGGCGTTGTTGGCCGTGGATGCGGAGAAAATGCAAAAAATCCTGGATGTGCTGGACGAGTTGGACGATGTCCAAGAGGTCTATCACAATGCCGAGTTATGAAAGCACTGGTTCTGGGGGGGGGCGGTCGAGAACATGCCTTGGCCTGGAGGTTGGCTCAGTCGCCTTTGGTTCAAATGGTTTACGTGGCACCTGGCAACGGTGGAACGGCATTGGACAAGCGACTGCAAAACATCGCATTGACCGATGTCGTGGCCTTGCGCGAATGGGCACAAGAAGCGCGCATTGATCTCACTGTGGTGGGGCCTGAAGCGTTGCTGGCTGCAGGGGTGGTGGATGAATTTCGCAAACATGGATTGCGTATTTTTGGACCTACCCAAGCTGCGGCACAACTGGAAAGTTCCAAGGCATTCTCCAAAGACTTCATGCGCCGCCACGGCATTCCAACGGCCCGCCATGAAACATTCACCGATCCCGAGTTGGCACACCAATGCGTCAATCAATGGGGCGCGCCCATCGTGATCAAGGCCGATGGTTTGGCCGCAGGCAAGGGTGTGGTGGTGGCGAGCACCCTGGAACAAGCCCATCAGGCCATTGATGACATGCTCGGCTCCAACCGTCTAGGGGTCAAGCTCAATCAAGTGGGTGCTTGTGTGGTCATAGAAGAGTTTTTGGCTGGAGAGGAAGCCAGTTTCATGGTCATGTGCGATGGTGTCAGCGTGCTGCCATTGGCCACCTCGCAAGACCACAAACGATTGCTCGATCATGACCAAGGCCCTAATACAGGCGGTATGGGCGCTTATTCACCTGCGCCGGTGGTCACGCCCGAAGTGCATGCCCGGGTGATGAGGGAAATCATCCAACCCACCCTGGATGGTATGAAAAAAGATGGCATTGTCTACACCGGTTTTTTGTACGCGGGCCTGATGATCGATGCCAACGGTCAACCCAAAACTTTGGAATTCAACTGTCGACTTGGTGACCCTGAAACGCAGCCCATACTGATGCGGCTGAAAAGCGATTTTTTTTCGCTCTTATGGTCCGCCACCGCTGGAGAATTGGATCGCTTGGGTGTGGATGATGTGCTGTGGGACCATCGCGCTGCTTTGGGTGTGGTGATGGCCTCCCGAGGTTACCCCTTGTCGCCCGAATGGGGGCACACCATTTCAGGCCTCATTCGTGAGGCCTCCGATGCCATGGTTTTTCATGCTGGCACTGCGTGGGATGGTTATCAACTGCGCACCCAAGGCGGACGTGTGCTTTGCGTCACTGCACTGGGACGCAATGTCCAATTGGCCAAGGAACGTGCCTATCAGGTGCTCAAGCAGATAGCTTTTGAAGGTCAGCAATTTCGCACCGATATCGGACACTTGGCCATCCGCAGCACCCGAAAAGGCAATGAGTCTGCCAGGCCTTGAACGGGCCAAGCATCCGAATTTGATTTTCTTAACGATTGGACTTGAGTACCCTGGACACCTTGGAACCCCCAGTGCAACGCAAAGTGGGTTTATTCGGCGGGTCTTTTGACCCACCCCACTTGGCCCACATGGCTTTGGCCCAGCATGCCATTGATCGCCTTGAATTGGATGAGTTGCGGGTCGTTCCCAGTGGGCAGGCTTGGTACAAAAAATCCAGTGAAACCCATCGACTGCACCGATTGGCCATGGTGAAGTTGTGCTTTGCCCAATGGCCGCAAGTCATTGTGGATGATAGAGAAATCTTGCGCGAAGGGCCAAGTTACACCATCGATAGCTTGCGTGAACTATCCACTGAACACACCAATTGCCGTTGGTATTTGATTATTGGTGAGGATCAGGCACGATCATTTGAAACATGGCGCGAATGGTCTGAGATCGTTCAATTGGCTCAATTGGTCGTTGCCAAACGCCCAGATCTGGACATATCAGTCCCCGATATGGCTGGATGGCACAATCAGGCCACGCATACCGCCGTCGAATTGGACTTCCCGATGATGGACATCAGTGCCACAAGCGTTCGAGCCGCTCTCGCCCAGCATCGGCCTGTTTTCCAATGGCTGAGTCCTGCCGTCATTGACTACATCCACCGCCACAATCTGTACCGCACCACTTGATGACTTCCAACACCATTCCAAAAGATGTTCAGAAACTTCAACGCTTGATTGCGGATGCATTGGAGGATGTCAAAGCCCAGGACATAGTGGTGTTCAACACAGAGCACCTGTCACCATTGTTTGAACGCGTCATCATTGCAACGGGCACTTCAAACCGCCAAACCGGTCTTTGTCCAACAGTGTGCGCGACAAGGTGAAAGAGGCTGGATTGCCAAAGCCCCGCATTGAAGGAGAGGACAACGGCGAATGGATCATTGTCGATTGCGGTCCTGCGGTGGTGCACATCATGCAACCAGCCATTCGACAGTACTACCATCTGGAAGAAATTTGGGGCGACAAACCCATTCGATTGAAATTGGGATCGCCCAAGCCCATGGCAGTTGTGACCAAAGAACCGGCCCCTTCTGCCGCCAAAAAAAGATCTGGGGCCATCAAGTCGGCTGCACCTGCTGCCTCGACAACCCGCAAACCCTTGGGTGAAGCCGTCGACCAGCCCCGGATCAGCGCAGCGGGCAAAACGCCCAAGCCAAGCCCCAGAGCCACCAAAACAACGCTGAAGAATCCATGAAATTGTGGGTCGTGGCGGTGGGGCAGCGCACACCCGATTGGGCCCAATCTGCATGGGATGACTTTGCCAAGCGATTTCCCCCGGAGTGGCCATTGACGTTGAAGGCCGTGAAAACCGAGCCGCGACACAAGGTCGCAACGGACAAGTTTTTACAGGCTGAACGAAAACGACTCGAGTCTGCCATTCCCAAAGATGCATGGCGAATTGCTTTGGATGAGCGCGGCCAAAGTGTTACCACCCAATCATTGGCCCAACAGTTGCGGGGCTGGCAAGGTCAAGGACGTGATGTGGCTTTTATCATTGGCGGACCCGACGGCCTCGACCCGCAATTCAAAGACCAAGCGCACCAGCTTTGGCGACTTTCTGATTTGACCTTGCCGCATGCGCTCGCCCGCGTGCTGCTCATTGAGCAACTCTATCGCGCCATTTCGGTGCTGTCATACCACCCCTATCACCGGGAGTGATGCCATGCCTGATTGGATTTACCTGTCATCCCAAAGCCCCAGGCGCCAATCCCTGCTGAACCAAATCGGGCAAAAGTTTCGGCTTTTAGAGCCTGATTTTGGTGAAGATGTCGAGTCGCTGGAAACCTTTCGAGCGGGTGAGACGCCCCAACAATATGTTCAACGCGTGACCCAACTCAAATTGGATGCCGCCTTAGGTCGGTTGAAAAGAAGAGACCTGACCGTGGCACCCATTTTGTGTGCCGATACAACGGTGGCATTGGGCCATGAAATTTTTGGCAAACCCAAAGACCGACAACATGCCCGCCAAATATTGCATGCATTGGGC